>JANYHG010000060.1 GCA_025359165.1 Hyphomicrobiaceae bacterium | reverse complement strand
CTGATCTACGAAAAGAAGATCAGCAGCCTCAAGGATCTTCTCCCAGTGCTCGAGAAAGTTGCCAAGGTCGGCAAACCACTCTTGATCATCGCTGAAGAAGTCGAAGGCGAAGCCCTCGCGACCCTGGTCGTGAACAAGCTGCGCGGCGGTCTCAAGATCGCTGCCGTCAAGGCGCCGGGCTTCGGTGATCGTCGCAAGGCGATGCTCGAAGACATCGCTGTGCTGACGAACGGCCAGATGATTTCGGAAGACCTGGGCATCAAGCTCGAGAACGTCACGCTCGACATGCTCGGCAAGGCCAAGACTGTCCGCGTCGAAAAAGAGAACACCACGATCGTCGACGGTTCGGGCAAGAAAAAAGACATCGAAGCCCGCATCAACCAGATCAAGGCGCAGATCGAGGAAACCACCTCGGACTACGACAAAGAGAAGCTGCAGGAGCGTCTTGCGAAGCTGGCTGGCGGCGTCGCTGTCATCCGCGTCGGTGGTGCTACCGAAATCGAAGTCAAAGAGCGTAAGGATCGCGTCGACGACGCTCTGAACGCAACCCGCGCAGCGGTTGAAGAAGGCGTTGTCGCTGGCGGCGGCGTCTGCCTGCTGAAGGCTTCGCTGGCGATCACCGTCAAGGGCGACAACGACGATCAGGATGCTGGCATCCAGATCATCCGTCGCGCCCTGCAGGCTCCGATCCGTCAGATCGCCGAGAACGCAGGCGTCGAAGGCTCGATCGTCGTCGGCAAGGTGTCGGAATCGAAGTCGCAGACATTCGGTTATGACGCCCAGAACGACGAATACGGCGACATGATCGAAAAGGGTATCATCGATCCGGCCAAGGTCGTGCGCACTGCACTGCAGGACGCCGCCTCGATCGCATCGCTGATGATCACCACCGAAGCTGGTATCGCCGAAGCCCCGAAGCGCGGCTCAGCCGGCGGCCACGGGGGCGGCATGGGCGGAATGGGCGGCATGGGCGGCATGGACGGCATGATGTAAGCTGTTCGACGCTTATGCGTTCGAAATAATGAGGCCGCCCCGGAGCAATCCGGGGCGGCCTTTGTGTGTCCGGGGCGAGGCGCGAATGTCGTCGTCGTGATTGAGCCAGGGCTGCCGACTTAGTCGTCATGGCCGTCCACGCATGGCCGTCATTATGTCAGAGAAGCTTTGCTCGATGGTTTGCACTGACGTGTCGACCGCGATAGCTCCCTCGTCCGGGGCATCGAATTCCCGTTTTTGGATTTTCTCCCAGTCCGAGCCACGGGTACCGGTTGGTCGCGCGTCAATCCGGCTCCGATGCTGTCGGTGATCTCGGCAGCTTCCAGCGATATCAACAAACCGGACGCCAACGCGCCTCGCCACATCGCGCCATGCCTCTCTCGTAAGCCGGATCGGGTTCACGGATCACGCGAAGTGCTTCGAACTGGCCAGGGTAACAGGGTTCCACCAGAACTTGGCGAGCGACGATCGCGTTGGATGTGAATATGGGCCGGCTCGCCCCGTTCGTTGCTGTAGAGGAAGAATCGATAGGGTCCGATGCGCATAACAGTCGGCATGTGCGCTCGTTCCCTGTTCACACCACTATCGTCAGCGCAATACAAACAGAGTTGACGGAAGTCGGTCAACCCATGCGACGTTGCCACGCGATGGGATAGTCGCCGATTACGATGGGGAATAGGCTGATAAAATTCCCGCCGGGTCGCAAGGTCCGGCGGGTTTTTTTCGTTCGCAAATGTCATGTTTCACGCGTCTCGACCGAAGTTGTGCTCGCAGGTATTCGCCGTGGTAGGGTCGATGCGAGTTCTCCATATGAGCAAGAGTGGGGTACGGGGTCGCTCAAGCGCAGGCCGCAAGTGGCGGCGAAACTTTGGATTGCGGTAAAAAACGACAGATAGCTCGCGGAGACTTCGCATTGAACGCTGCACTCGACCACGCCCCTCTCAAACACGCCGCTGACGGCTCTGTGCACGCGGCCATTCCGTTCGACGATGCAGAGCGTGTTGCACAGCTCCGTCAGTTCTGCATTCTCGATACCGCAAAAGATGCACGATTCGATCGCATCACGCGGCTCGCTGCGGACCTCCTCCACGTGCCGATCGTGCTTGTTTCGCTCGTCGACGAAGCCCGCGAGTGGTTCAAGTCCGCCGTCGGGACCGAAATTGTGCAGATCGATAGGGTGCACGGCTTTTGTGCTCACGCCATTCTGCAAAAGGGTGATGTGTCGTTTACCGTCACCGATACGTTGGAGGATGCGCGTTTTGCGACGCACCCATTCGTCGTCGATGGACCGAAATTACGCTTCTACAGCGGTGCGCCGTTGCTGACTGCCAGTGGCCACAAGATCGGGATGCTATGTGTGCACGACACCAGGCCACGCCCCGATTTCGGTGTGGACGAAGAAAAAGTGCTGCGCCAGCTCGCGGCTATCGCGATGGACGAGGTCGACTTTCATCGCATCGAAACTGAGCGGAAATTGCTGATCGGCGAACTTTCCCATCGGGTCAAAAATGTTTTCGCGACGATCCAGAGCGTTGCTTCGATCAGCAGCCGCAATGACGCAACATCGAAGCCGTTCGTGCAAACTTTCAACCGACGGCTCGGTGCGATGGCGTCGGCGCATGATCAGCTCGTCGCCAATTCTTGGCAAGGTGCGCGGCTCGACGGCCTTGTCGCCTCCATCACGTCAGCGTTTCAAGACATCGATCAAAGTCGGATCACTATCGATGTGCCGCCGGTATCGGTCGAGCCGATGCTAGCGCAGACGTTGGCTTTGCTGCTTCACGAACTGCTCACCAATTCGATCAAGTACGGCGCACTCTCGCAGCCAGCCGGTTGCGTTTCGCTCTCGGCACTTTCCGAAAATGCTGCGCGAGGGCGTTTGTTGACTTTCAGATGGAGCGAAACGAAGGGGCCGGCAGTGATGGTGCCGACCAAGCAGGGTTTTGGCCATCGTATGCTCGTGTCCGTCGTCAAACACAAAGGCGGGATGGTCGATTTCGATTGGCAACCGACCGGGCTCGTCTGCACCTTCGAATTCATAGATGCTGCCTAGTGCGCGCGTGATTATCGGCCGACATCGGCAAAAGCTGGGCAAGCCCTGAGATCGTCAATCGCCGGCAGCATCACCAACTCCTTGTGCCTGCAAGCGGGCCTGCATCAAGTCGGCCAGTCGCGGGTCGCGATAATCGCCGATCGCCAAGACAGCACCAGCTGCGGCCAACTCCTGCGGTGTCAGCGATGTCGTCAGACCAACCGTTGCCAGCCCTGCAGCTGTCGCCGACGCGATACCAGATCGCGAATCTTCGAACGCAAGCGAGCAGCGTGCATCGGCGCCCAATGCCCGCAACCCCTCAAGATATGGCAACGGATGCGGTTTGCCGTGTGCCAGTTCGTCACCGATGACCAGCACTTGAAATCGGTCGGCGATCTTCAGTCCAGCCAGCATCATTTCGGCATTGGCGCGCGGGGCATTGGTGACGGCCGCGAGCGGCAGACCCAGCTCGCGTGCGCGATCGAACACGTTCAGCAACCCCGGTACGGCATCAATGTGCGCCTTGGCCAGGCTGCGAAACACGGTTTCCTTTTCGGCCATGATCTCGGTGCGGCGGGCCTGCGGAAATCGGCCGAGAAACCGCTGTTCGATGTCACTCATTGCGAATCCTTGCAGCTCGGCGGTAAAACTCGCGCGATCGAAGATGTGGCCGAGTGGCGCGAACACCTGATTGAACGCCTGCAAATGGAAGTCGTCGGTCTCGGCCATGGTGCCGTCGATATCGAACAGAAGCGCTGATCCGGCGTATCGCATGCGTGCCTCGTGAGCCGATATCGGCAAAAATTGCGTTTGCCGTCTCGATGCGGCCAGCTATAGCACCGGCTGATCTGATCGTCTTATCGCTTCGCTGGAGCTGCCGCATGCGTACCTACAAAATTGCCGCCATTCCCGCCGACGGTATAGGCCCCGAAGTGATTTCCGCCGGCATCTCGGTGCTCGAAGGCCTCGCCAAACGTATGGGCACCTTCGAGATGACGTTCAAGACGTTCGACTGGGGGTCGGACTACTACAAAAAGCATGGTGTGATGATGCCGGCGGACGGCCTCACGCAATTGAAACCGTTCGACGCCATCTATTTTGGCGCTGTCGGCGCGCCCGATATACCCGATCACATCACCTTGTGGGGACTGCGCCTGCAGATCTGCCAGACCTTCGACCAGTACGCCAACGTACGGCCCACACGCATCCTGCCGGGCATTTCGTCACCGCTGCGGAACGCGGCACCGGGCGATCTCGACTGGGTCATCGTGCGCGAAAATTCCGAAGGTGAATATTCCGGTTCCGGAGGGCGCGTGCATCGCGGCTTGCCGGAAGAAGTGGCGATGGAGGTTTCTGTCTTCACCCGTGTCGGGGTCACCCGCATCATGCGCTACGCGTTCAAACTCGCGCAGTCGCGACCGCGCAAGTTTCTGACCGTCGTCACAAAATCCAACGCGCAGCGGCACGGCATGGTGATGTGGGACGAGATCGCCGCCGAAGTCGCCGCCGAATTTCCTGATGTCACCTGGGACAAAATGCTGGTCGACGCCATGACGGTGCGCATGACGCTGCATCCAAAAACCCTTGATACAATTGTCGCCACCAATCTGCACGCCGATGTGCTGTCCGATCTTGCCGGGGCTTTGGCCGGTAGCATCGGTGTTGCGCCCACCGCTAACATCGATCCCGAGCGGCGCTTCCCGTCCATGTTCGAACCGATCCATGGCTCTGCATTCGACAACACCGGCAAAGGCATCGCCAATCCCGTCGCCTCGTTCTGGACGGCTGCGCAGATGCTCGAACACCTGGGCGAGCCGGCCGCTGCCACGCGGCTGATGCGGGCCGTCGAACACGTCTGCGCCAGTGGCGTGATGACGCCCGATGTCGGCGGCAAAGCTACGACCAAAGACGTTACCGCCGCCGTCGTGGATGCGATCTACGGATCGAATGCATAACTGCGCGCGGGTAGACAACTTGTTTCCACAATAACGAACCTCCCGAAATAGGCAGGCATCCGTATGCTTCACACTCCCCGCTCTCGTCGTGGCATGGTCACGTCACCGCATCATCTCGCGAGTGAGGCAGGCTTGCGGGTGCTGCGGGAAAATGGCACCGCCATAGAAGCTGCCGTTGCGATGGCGGCAACGTTGCCCGTCGTCTATCCGCACATGACATCGCTTGGTGGCGACGGCTTCTGGCTGATCGCGGTGCCGGGGCAAGACGTCATCGCCATCGACGCGTGTGGTGCTGCGGCCGCCAAAGCCACCCCCGCGCTCTATCAAAAAAACGGCCACAAATCCATCCCGTGGCGCGGACCGCTCGCCGCCAATACGGTTGCCGGAACGATCTCCGGCTGGGGCGAAGCGCTGCGACTGTCGGAGTCGCTCGGCGGGGAGCTTCCCCTGTCGCGTATCCTCGAAGATGCGGCGTGGCACGCGTCCAACGGTTTCGCCGTCACCAAGAGCCAGGCTGAACTGACGGCCGCCAAGCGCGACGAACTCGTGAATGTGCCCGGTTTTGCGGATCAATTCTTGATCGGCGGTGAAGCGCCCCGCGAGGGCCAGCTGATGAAGCTGCCGGCGCTGGCCAACACGCTGTATCGTCTGGCGTCGCATGGCGCGCAGGATTTTTACAGCGGCGAACTGGCGCGGGATCTCGCGGCTGACCTCGGCAAAATCGGTGCACCGGTCACGGCGGTGGATCTTGCGTCACACAAGGCGGAGCGTCGCGCTCCGCTGTCGGTGAAAGTGCGCTGCGGCCAGCTCTTCAATTTCCCGCCGCCAACACAAGGCTTGGCGTCGCTGATCATCCTGTCGCTGTTCGATCGGCTCAAGCTCACCAAGGCCGATGATTTCAAATACCTGCACGGGATCATCGAAGCCACCAAGCAGGCCTTCATCGTGCGTGATCGCATCATCGGCGACCCCGGCACGATGACCGAAGAGCCCGCGCACTATCTGCAGAAAGATGTGCTGGATGATCTCGCCAGCCGTATCGATCGCAAGGCCGCATTGGCGTGGCCCGCTCCCGTCGACAAAGGTGACACCATCTGGCTCGGTGCCATCGACCGCAACGGGATCGCCGTCAGTTTCATCCAGTCGATCTATTTCGAATACGGGTCCGGCTGCGTCAGTCCGCAGACCGGGATCGTCTGGCAAAATCGCGGTGCGAGCTTCTTTCTCGACCGTCCCGGACCGCGCCAGCTCGCACCGGGCCGTAAGCCGTTTCACACGCTCAATCCGGCGTTGGCACGGCTCGCCGATGGTCGCGTCATGGTTTACGGCACCATGGGCGGGGAAGGCCAGCCGCAGACGCAATCGGCGATTTTCTCGCGTTACGCCATGCTCGGGGTGCCGCTGCAGGAGAGCATCACGCGGCCACGCTGGCTGCTCGGCAAGATGTGGGGTGAGGAAACCACGTCGCTCAAACTGGAATCGCGCTTCGATCCCAAACTGATCAAGCAACTCGCCAAGGTCGGGCATCAGGTCGAAGTGCTGCCGGAGTTTTCGGTGTCGATGGGACATGCCGGGGCGATCGTCCGGCACGCCGAAAGCATCTTTGAAGGTGCCACCGACCCGCGCAGCGACGGAGCTGCGATGGGGTTTTGATTTCTATTCCGTCTCCCCGTTCTACAACGGGGAGACGCGGCTACCTATCCAACAAGCCCGCGCTTTCTGAGCAAACCTTCGACCTTTGGCGCGCGACCGCGAAATGCCTGATACGCCTCGTCTTCTGCGCGTACGCCGCCGGCACTGTAAACGAATTTGGCCAAGCGCTCGGCCGTCGCCGGGTCGAACACGTCGCCGGTTTCCTCGAAGGCTGCGAACGCGTCGGCATCAAGCACCTCCGACCACAGGTAACTGTAGTAGCCTGCCGAATAGCCGTCGCCAGAAAATACGTGCGAGAAATGCGGCGTTGCATGCCGCATGACGATCTCGCGCGGCATGCCGATGCGGTTTAACGTTGCGGCCTGGCGCGCCATCGGATCGCTGTCCGCCGCCGCTGCGTCGGCGTGAAAATCGATATCGACGATCGCCGAGGCGAGGAACTCCACCGTCGCAAAACCTTGATTGAAGGTTCGCGCTGACCGCAGCTTTTCGATCAGCTCCGCAGGCATCGGTGCGCCGGTTTCGTGATGCCGCGCAAATTCTGTCAGCACTTCGCGCGTGCCCAGCCAGTGCTCATAAAGTTGCGATGGCAGCTCAACGAAATCGCGTGCGACGGAGGTCCCCGACAGTGAGGCATAGGTGACGTTAGACATCAGCCCGTGGAGGCCATGCCCGAATTCGTGGAACAACGTGCGGGCATCGTCCATCGACAGCAGTGCGGGTGCGCCGGCTGCAGGTTTTGCGAAATTGCACACGTTGACGATGATTGGACTGATGTCGCCGGCTAGTTTTTCCTGACTGCGGAACGCACTCATCCACGCGCCGCTGCGTTTCGACGGCCGATGGAAATAGTCGCCGATGAATACGCCGACGTGTTTGCCGTCGCGTCCCGTCACCTCAAACGCGCGCGCGTCGGGATGATACAGCGCGACGTCAGTCACTTCGCGGAAGGTCAGACCGAACAGGCGTTGGGCGGTGGCGAAGGCTGCCGCGATCATCCGGTCGAGCGGTAGATACTGTTTGATCTCGGCCTCGTCGATGCCGTAGTCGGCGGCGCGCACGCGCTCGGCGTAATGCCGCCAGTCCCACGGCTCGATCTTGATATTGGCGCCGTCGGTGACGGCCAGTTGCTGCAACCGATCGCGCTCGCGACCTGCCTGCTGCTTGGCGGGCGCCCAAACGGTTTCCAAGAGATCGCGCACGTGTGCTGGCGTTTTGGCCATGGTGTCGTCGAGTTTATAGTCGGCAAAAGTTTTATAGCCGAGCAATTGCGCGCGCTCTGTGCGCAACGCCAAAATCTCTTTGACGATGCCGCGATTGTCGGTCGCGCCGCCGTTTGCGCCGCGCTTGATCCAGGCATTGAAGGCGGTCTCGCGCAGATCGCGGCGGGTGGAGGCGATCAAAAACGGCTCGATCAGCGAGCGTGACAGCGTGACGACGTGGCTGGCTTTTGAGCCGCGTGTTTTGGCGGCCTCGGCAGCGGCGGCGATCAGCGAGGGTGACAGCCCGGCGCGGTCGGCATCCGTCGCCAACGGCAATTCGTAGGCTTTTTCGTCAGCCAGAACGTTCTGCGAAAATTGCGTTCCAAGCGCTGCCAGCCGCTGTTTGATCTCGCCCATGCGCACTTTCTGTGCCGCGGCAAGTTTCGCACCCGATCTTACGAAGCCGAGATGTGTGCGCTCCAGCACGCGCAACTGCTCCGCATTCAGGCTCAGCGACGTGCGCTTCCCGAATAGGTCGTCGACGCGCTTGAACAGTGCGGCGTTCGACGTAATGGCGTTGCCATGCGCTGCCATGCGCGGGGCCATCTCGCGCTCGATCTGCTGGCGTGCGTCGTTGCTGTCGGCACCGGCGAGATTCCAGAACACGCTGCCGACCTTTTTGAGGTCGGCGCCGGCGAGTTCCAAAGCTTCGATCGTATTGGCAAAGGTCGGTGGCTGCGGGTTGCCCGCGATCGCCTCGATCTCGGCCATGTGGTTCGCCAGGGCCACGCCGAAGGCCGGTGCGAAATGCGCGTCGGTGATCACAGCAAATGGCGCGAGCCCGAAGGGTGCAGTCCACGGTGTGAGCAATGGGTTGTGCTGTACGGTCATCAAGCTCTCGTTTTGCTGCGTGCGTGGATGTTCGATCGATCTGATCGCATGCGTCGGTGCCTATAGCGCGATCCGTTGGTTGCGGATCATCTCGTGGGTGGCCATGAAATCCGTTTTCCCCGAGGCCATGATGGGGATTTCGTCGACGACGAGGATCTGTCGCGGCACCCACAGTTCAGGCACGCCTTCGGTTTTGGCAATGCCCAGGATGTCGCTGCGTTGTGCGCCTTTCCGGTCGGTCACCAGCATGAGTTGCTCGCCCTTGCGTTCGTCGGGCACCGACAACACGACGCTGTTATTCTCCGGCCACAGTCCCGCGACTAGCGCTTCGACGGCTGCAAGTGAAATCATCTCGCCGCCGATCTTGGCGAAACGTTTGGCGCGTCCTTTGATCGACATGAGGCCAGCGGCGTCGATCTCGACAATATCTCCCGTATCGTGCCATCCGCCCTGCGGTGGCACCAGCACGCCCGGTTTGTCGGCCAGCAAGTAGCCGGCCATGACATTGGGTCCACGCACCAACAGGCGTCCGCCGTGGTCGATGCCAGGGACAGGTTCCAACCGTGCTTCGATCCCTGGTAGCAGTGGGCCGACCGAATTCGCCTTGGTCCGGTTGGGTAAACTACAGGCGAGCACGGGGGCGCATTCGGTGGCACCGTAGCCCTCCAGGATCGTCGTGCCGTACTTAGCCCACAGCGAGCGCGTTTGATCTTTGATTTTCTCAGCACCGGCGATGACATAACGGACGCTTTTCAAATCGTCGGCTTCGGCACCGCGTGCATATCCTTGCAGGAACGTATCGGTTGCAAACAATACGGTGGCCTTCGTCGCGCCGATCAACTTCGGTATTTCCTTGTAGTGCAGGGGACTCGGATACAGCACCACTTTCATGCCCGACAGCAGAGGCATGAGCGTCGCGGCAGTCAGGCCGTAGCTGTGAAACATTGGCAACGGATTGAGCACGATTTCGTCGTGCGTCAGGAAGCCGTCGGCGTGGGCGAAGATCTGCCGCGCGTTGGCGACCAGGTTTTTGTTCGACAGGACAACGCCCTTTGGCGTGCCTTCGGTGCCAGACGTGAAAAGGACGACGGCGGGTTGATGGGGCCCCAACGCATGCCTACGGTGAACGGCGCGGGCGAATTTCGAGCGCACCATGCCCCTGATCTTGTCGAGGGCGCTCAGGCGCTTGCCGACATCTTCGAGATAAGTGATCTGGAGTTTTTTACCGGGGGCGACGTCGAGATCCGCAAGGCCGGCCAAAACGTCATCGAGTTTCGAAAGGGCTATGAAGCGCCGCGACGTGATCACCTGGCGGATGGCACCGGTGAGTACTGCGCTTTTTAAATTTTTGAGGCCTGCTGAGAAATTCAACATCGCGGGGACGCGGCCGTAAGCATTGAGGCCGAAGACGACGACCGCCAGGCTGGTCACGTTGGGCAGCAGGAGGCCGACTGTCTCGGAGCGTCGCGTCTGCTTGGCCAAGGCGTGACCGAGCACAAGGGCGCCGAGGGCGAGGCGGCCATAAGTGATGGGCTGACGCTCTACATCTTCAAGCGCTTGCCGATGGGCGCCGTGGACTTTAATAGTGTCGAGCAGGGCACCGAACACCGTCGTTTCCAGCGCTGCCGGATCGAATTGGCGTTGGGCCACTTTTGCAACTGTCGCTGTCATGGTCCGCCCAATCTGCTTGCTCCCGGCATGTCCCCCATACCGTCGGGAGAACATGACGCAGGACGGGAGCTGGGCCAAGAGGCGGCGCTCATCTCGGGAAGGTGATGTCGATCTTCATCTGGACCAGCCAGGGCAGGAAATGTTTGGCGATCTGGCCTACGCCCCAAAGGATCAGCATCAGCAGAATGAGGGCAGGAATGGCGGCGACGACGGCTTTGAGGAAAAAGCCGACCATGTGCAGGAACGGCAACTGCAGCCGGGACACCGTTGCGCGCGGATATTCACCGGGTGGGGATTGTGCCACCGCAAACTCGGAGCCCCGATATTCGCCGGCGAGTTGGTTGGCCATGGATGACGCCGCGCGCGGCGAGGACGCGGAAGACCGCGGCGGATTGAGAATTTCGCGGGCCGCCTGATCGCGCGCTCGCGCTTCCTTCTGTTGGCGAACGGTGCGCGGGAGGTCTTCATTACCGCCCGAATGATAGGATGTATCCGTCATATGCTCAGTGCCTCTGCCGCGCTCGTCGGGTTGCCGCGCGCTGGTTCGGAAAGTCCGCGTTCGTGTTTCCGAGCCGGGGGGGTCGCCGCACAGCAACGAGCTTTGATCTATTTGATTTGTTCTGTTTGCGCTGCCATTTTGTCGGGATTAGGAACAACCGACGCGACAGTGCAAAACTTTCGGGTGTTGCGGCGGTCGCGTCGATGGCGTTACTGCTTCGTGCCTACGGCGGACGCGATCTGAAGGACCCGGGGAAACTCAGATGACTGCGAACGCCACGATCTCTCCGGTACGATCCGCTGCGCGATTCTCGGCCGATGACGCGCAAGCCGTAGCGGCGAATTTCGATCTCAAGCATCTGCCGCAGGCGTTTTACGACAATCCCTACCCGTATTTTCACGCCCTGAGATCGGCAACGCCGGTGCGGCCAACGGGACCGAACAGCTACCTACTCACTCGGCACGCGGATCTGATGGCGGTCTACAAGGACGCCAAAACGTTCTCTTCGGACAAGAAAGCCGAGTTTCTGCCGAAGTTCGGCGATGGTTTGCTCTATCAGCACCATACCACCAGCCTGATCTTCAATGATCCGCCGCTGCATACGCGGGTCCGCCGCATCATTGCCGGAGCTCTGAACCCGCGGGCGGTCGCCGATCTCGAACCGCCAATGGTGGCGATGGTGGACGGGTTGCTCGACCGGATGGCTGCCAAGGGGCAGGCGGACATCATCGCCGATCTTGCGGCTTCCGTGCCGATCGAGGTGATCGGCAATCTGCTGGCCATTCCGCATGACCGGCGTGATCCGTTGCGCGACTGGTCGCTGGCTATTCTCGGGGCGCTCGAGCCGCAACCGACACCCGCAATGCTGGAGACGGGCGAGATCGCAGTCAGGGATTTTCTCGCTTATCTGAGGGAGTTGGTGGCAGATCGGCGCGCGAAACCGGGCAACGCCGAGCGGGACGTGCTGACACGCCTCATTCAGGGCGAGCAGAGCGGGGAAAAGCTGTCGGAGATCGAGCTGCTGCAGAACTGCATCTTCATCCTCAACGCAGGCCACGAAACCACCACAAACCTGATCGGCAATGGTCTGTACAATCTGCTGGAGTGGCCTGAAGAGAGGGCGCGGCTACTCGCCAATCCCGGCCTGATCGACACGGCCGTGGAGGAATTTCTGCGTTTCGACAGTCCGGTCCAATTGGGTAACCGGGTGACGACGGGCCCGACCAGCATCGGCGGCGTCGACATGCCCCAGGGCACGTTCGTGACGCTGGCAATCGCCGCTGCCAATCGCGATCCGGCGGCTTTTGCCGATCCAGACCGGCTGGACATCGGGCGCGCGGCCAACCGCCATGTGGCGTTTGCGTCGGGTGTGCACGTGTGCGTCGGATTGTCGATCGCGCGTATGGAAGGGCGTGTGGCGATCTTGCGATTTCTGCAGCGGTTTCCAAATTACCGGCTGGCGGGAACGCCAGTTCGCGGCAATCGCGTCCGGTTCCGCGGATTTCTCACCATGCCGGTGGCGCTTGATTAAGCCACGCCGCGTGCCGTCGCCGGTGCTCGCGCCTCAGCGTTTCTCTGCAACATCATGACGAGGAACATCGGCGACCGCGTCGGAATCTGCCTGGAGCACGCCTGCGACGATGGCGCGGGCGACTTGCTCGGCCATACAGCGGTGCCCGGTGTCGTTCAAATGCAGGCTGTCAGATGCCAGATAGAATGCGTCGCCGCGTTCTTTGGAAAGCTGGCGCATGGCTTCGAACCGATCGACCAGCAAGACATGCTTTTCAGCGGCGATCTCGGCCACCGCGCGCACGACCTGCTCATAAAACGCGTCTTTGGTGAGGTTATCGCTATATTGCGGATCGACCATCATAACGTCGATCTTGTTGTCGGCCAGCCACGATAAGGTTTTGCGCAGGCAATTCTTGAAGCTTTCCATGTCGACGTGATGGATCGCGTCGTTGGTGCCGACCTGCCATAGGACAAGGTCCGGCTTCGCCTCCTCGACGGTGGCCTTCATGCGCGCCGATTGACCCTCAGCCATTTCGCCGCTCAAGCCGCGACCGATGACGGTGAAGTCGACGCCGTTGAAGGCGGATTCCAGATTGTCTTCCAACTTGGCGACGTAGGTGTTGGTGGGGCGCGATGCACCGACGCCGACCGTCGAAGACGAGCCGATGGCGAGCACGCGCGGATTGCGATTGTCGCGCACAGCGCGGCGCAATCCACGCAACGGCCGACGAAAGCGGTCACCAGCGATCAGTTTCGAGCGACAATCGCTCGACATGACAGGGAGAGGGGAGGGAACCGAAGGCGCGAGCGCCATTACCATGTTGCCGGTGCCAGAGGCGACGGGCGGCACATCGTCTGCGGCCACGGTGTGGGCAGACATAACGATACTGCAAGCACCGGAGAGCCCCAGGAGGGTCCCAACTAGCCATCGTTTCATAAGAAAACCGCCGAAAAACCCGCCGAATACAACGGCGGATGCATATTGCGCAACAGTATGAGCACACTTCCATTGGTGAGAAAAGTGTCACAATTGCATCAATGTTGCGCATCGATGGATTACTCAGCTTGCGTGTGCACTTATTGACAGTGCGGTATGGTGTGCGCCAGAAGGCGACGCGCACAGCGAGCAATCGCTGAACATTGCACCGACGTGCATCACGCATGTCCGATTTGCCAACCGGGGCTACAAATGAACACCGCACAATTGAAGACGGCGATCGAAACGGCCTGGGACGCGCGTGAGGGCATTTCGCCAGCGACTAAGGGTGAGGCACGGGATGCGGTCGAGGCTGCTTTGGGGCTGCTTGATGGCGGGTCGCTCCGCGTGGCCGAGAAAACGAGTGGCGAGTGGGTCGTGCATCAGTGGCTCAAGAAGGCGGTTTTATTGTCGTTCCGGCTGTCGGACAACGGTGTCATCCCTTTTTCGACCGGTGCTGGCGCGCGTGCCTACGGCTGGGACAAGGTTCCGTTGAAGTTCGACACCTGGGGTGCAGAGCAATTTCGTGCCGATGCGTTTCGTGCGGTGCCCGGCGCAGTCGTCCGGCGGTCGGCGTTCGTGGCTAAAAATGTCGTGCTGATGCCGTCGTTCGTCAACGTTGGCGCCTATGTCGACAGCGGGACGATGGTCGATACGTGGGCGACGGTCGGATCGTGCGCGCAGATCGGCAAAAACGTGCACTTGTCGGGTGGCGTCGGGATCGGCGGTGTGCTGGAACCGCTGCAGGCCAATCCAACGATCATCGAGGACAACTGCTTCATCGGGGCGCGCTCGGAAGTTGTCGAAGGCGTCATCGTCGGCGAAGGTTCGGTGCTGTCGATGGGTGTATTCATCAGCGCTTCGACCAAGATCGTCGACAGGCAGACCGGACAAATACATATCGGAAAAGTGCCGCCGTATTCAGTGGTGGTGTCGGGTTCGCTGCCGGGGAAAAATCTACCGGGCGAGAACTGGGGACCGTCACTTTATTGCGCGGTGATCGTCAAGACGGTGGACGCACAAACTCGGAGCAAGACCGCCATCAACGACCTGTTGCGCGATTGATCCCGGCTTTTCCCGAATATTGAGGCGGCCCGTCGGCAAAGACGGACCGCCCAGATGCCTTGCTGCCGAACAAAGCATCATCGACGCGCGCCAGGTCGATGGGGAGCATTTCGCCGACGCCGCGCCGTTCATTTGATCGGCGGCCGTTGGGGGGAGCCGTCCGTACGATCCGATGATGCCAAGTTACGGACGCCGATTGCTGGAAGTTTCAAATTTCTTCGTAAATTTTTTCCGGTGCGCGAATTCTCGAGCGAAGTCGCTGCGTAGCACTTGCCTTGCTGCGGCCACAGGCAGTTCTCACTGACGCCGTATTGAACAGCTTATATCACGGTCGGGGAAAATGCTTACGGTTCATTAACCAAGCTCTCGTTAACTGGAGGTTGACGTCTGTGCGCACCGTTTTGGCTGCCGCTTGGGCGGTTGTAATCGTTTCAGTTCCGGTGGCGACCCTATTCGGGCCAGGCGACCGTTCGTTCAGGTGGTGTTGCATGCAGAGCTTCCGCATTACATCGCGTGTCGGCGCATTTGCGATCGCAGTCGTCGGCGCTGGCGCTGGAGTGGGATTGCAGGCGGCCATTGCCGCGGACCTACCGGTCATCAAGGTGTCGGCGGCCAACCCTGTGCCGGGCTGCGCGACGCCCGGTCGATTGCAAGCCTATCTTGCAAAGCGCAACGGCTCGCTTTCCGGCCAATTCAAAACAATCGCCGTCGATTACATGCGTGAGGGTGAATTGCTCGGCATCCGTTGGGATTTCGCGTTCTACCAGATGATGCTGGAGACCGGAAACCTCTCGTATACCAAAGGGGCGCGCATCAACGGCGTGAAGCCTGAGCAGAATAATTTTGCAGGTCTGCGCCCGGTCGAGAAGTCGACCTACGAAAGCTTTCCCGATGTCGCGACCGGAGTACGCGCGCATCTGCAGCACGTGTCACTTTACAATGGCGAGACGGTGTCGGAACCGGTTGCGCAACGCACGCGACGCATCCAGGAAATGGGTTTGCTGGCGCAGTGGCGCAAAACGATCAAACACGATGTCACTTATTCCAACCTCGCTGAAAAGTGGACGGACGGGTCAGACACCTATGCGAGCCGGCTCGAGGAAATCGCCAAGCAGTTCGATGGCGACTATTGCAACGTGCCGGATCCGCATCCGGAACTGATAGCGGCGGTGCGCGGTGACACGGTCACATCGGTTGCAAGCGCCGAGCCGCTTGCGCAAAAGACGACGTCGCCCGGCATCGATCTTGCGCGCCGCGCGATCGAGGCAGGCGCAGACCAGCGGTCGGCGTTGGGAGCCGGTTCGGCAGTCGGGCCGTCCATGCCGATCAAGATTCTCAATGCGCCCGTCGTCGAGCCAGTCCCGCAGGCGCAGGTGCTGGATGCCTTGCCGCCTCCGCAGTCTGCCAAACTACCTGTGCCGCAGCTGCCGAAGCAGAAGCAGGCTGCCCAGCCGCCTGTGATGACGAAGACTGCCGTCGTGGGGGCGATGCCGAAAGCGATGGCACCTGTTGTGGAATCGCCTGCGGCGCCTGCGCCTGAAGCGCCTGCCGCAGCGGCGCAACCCGTGGTAAGCGGGGCTGTGGTCGCTCCCCATAAATGCCGCGTGTACACGGCAAGCTACGGCGGACAGCGCGCTGTGATCGTCAAGGCCACGGTGGATCATGTGGCAAACTATACCGTGCTCGACGTCAACGAAGGCCAAGAAGCACGCGAGGCTGAAGCCTTCATCTCGGCTTATGCCAAAGGCGGAAGCGTCGCTGGTCAATTCACAACGCAAACTCTCGCTTTGGACAAGGCCTTTGAGCTTTGCCCGGAAGGCTGAGCCGCGAGCTCGTTCTGTTGGATCGAAGCAGGAGTGCAGACATGACGCGGTGGCTTTGGAACACGTCGGTTGCATCGGTTGTGTTGTCGCTCACGTTCGTTACGAGCGCGGAAGCGGCGCGGCGTCGGTCCAATCCTGCGGTCACTGCCGTGCGTGGTCCCGATACACCGGAGATCCGTTCGTCGGAGAGCAACGCGGTGCCACGCTGCGTGACGCCAGAGCGGTTGACGGCGTTTCTCAAAAGCCAGAACGAACATCTGGAGGCCAAGTTTCAGACCATCGCGAGCGACTACAAGCGGCACGGTGAAGCAAACCGCATCCGGTGGGATTTCGCGTTCTATCAGATGTTGCTGGAGACGAATTACCTGAAGTTTCGGCGCGGCGACGGCAATCCCGGCGACGTAAAACCGAAGCAGAACAACTTCGCCGGCATCGGGGCCACGGGCGGCGGCGTACCGGGCGAAAGTTTTCCCGACGTTTCGACAGGCGTGCTCGCGCAGATGCAGCACCTCGTCGCTTACTCAGGTGAAATGGTCGCCAATCCGGTTGCGGCGCGGACGCGCGACGTACAAGACGGCGTGGTCAAGCAATCGAAACGGTTGGGTCGCCCGGTGCATTTCGCCGACCTCACGAACCGTTGGGCGGCGGATCGCACCTACGCTCGCTCCATCACGATGGTCGCCGAGCGGTTCACGACCGCGCATTGTAACGGTGCAGCCGAAGCACCGGTTGCGGCGCTGTCGCCGGACCCGCGTGGAAAGGCACTGGCGAAAAAGGCCGTCGAGTCCGAGACGGCGACGACACGCGCGGCGTTGGGTGCTGGCTCCGGTGGTGCCGTCGCTGCACCCGCCGTGGGAACTGGTGGCGCGTGCCAGGTGATGTCGGCGAGCTTCGGCGGTGTAGTGACGTTGTTGATCCGGGCCGAGACGGCGAAAGGCGTAACGCTGACGGCGCTCGACGTCGAGGGCGGTAACGAGGATCAGCAGGCAGCGGCGTATATCGCAACGCACGCGCCGGGGGGCCGGATCGCAGGACGTTTCAAAAATCGCACCGAGGCGGTCAATCACGCTTATGGCTTATGCGATAGCGGCAAGCCCTGAGCCTGCAGCAAGATTGGCGTCTCCCGAAATTGTGTCATGGTGCTGGTAAGACTTTTACCGGCGGAGAGACACGATGAAGCCCACTATCTTGACATGCGCCGTAACGGGCACGTTTCCGACGCGTACGCACAACCCGGCTTTGCCCGTCACGCCAGAAGAAATCGCGGGTGCCTGTGTCGGTGCCGCCAAAGCCGGTGCCGCGATCTGCCATATCCATGTACGAGAGCCCGCGACCGGTTTGCCGAGCATGAAGCTCGCATACTATCGCGAGGTTGTGCAGCGGATCAAAGCCAGCGGCACCGATCTGATCATCAATCTAACTGCCGGACCCGGCGGGCGTTACATGCCGAGTGACGCCGATCCGGCAGTGGCGGGACCGGGGACCAATCTGGTTTCCGCTGAAATTCGAACCGAGCATATCGTCGAACTCAAGCCGGAAATATGTACGCTCGATCTCAATACGAACTGGTTCGGCGGCGGTGCGGTGATAAACTCGCCGCGCAATATCAAGCTCATGGCCGGGCGCATGTATGCGGCGGGTGTGAAACCCGAGATGGAAGTGTTCGATAGCGGCGACCTGATGCTGGCTGCCGACCTCGTCGCCGACGGCACGCTCAAGCAACCGTTGCTGTTTCAAATCGTGACCGGGATCAAATACGGATTTCCGTCGACGCCCGAGGCCATGATCCTGGCCAGGTCGATGCTGCCTAAGGGTTGCGAGTGGGCGGCGTTCGGGGCAGGTCGGCACGCCTTCTCTATGCTGGCACAGGCTTACATTCTGGGTGGGCATTGCCGGATCGGCATGGAGGATACCGTGCATCTGGCGAAAGGAACGCCGGCACCCGACAATGCAGCCCTGGTGGCAAAGGCGGTCGGCATTGTGCGCGCGCTGGGCGGTACGATTGCGACGGTCGGCGAAGCGCGGGAATTGCTGGGGCTTGCGAAAGCGAAGGGCTGAGATCGATGTCCTTGATCGCATCTTCATCCGAGCCTGAATGGGTTCGGGACGTGTTGTCGTTCTGGTTCGAAGACTTGAAATCGGACCAGTGGTTCAAGGCAGATGTCGCGGTCGATGGACGCATTGGTGCGCGGTTCGGAGTCCTGCACGACGAGGTGGTGACGGCGTTCGACGCCGTTGTGGCAACGAAATCTGCGCATCGGGCGCTGGCAACGGTGATCGTGCTCGATCAGTTTTCACGTAACATGTTTCGCGCGACGCCACGGGCGTTCGCAACCGATGTGCTTGCGCTGACGACGGCGCACGACGCGGTAACGCTGCTGCTCGATCGCAAGTTATCCAGCAACGAGAAGCTTTTCCTTTATCTGCCGTTCGAGCACAGCGAAGCGATGGCTGACCAGGAGCGTGCCGTTGCCTTGATCGGTGGTTTGGGCGATGAAGAATATACGGGGTACGCCGAAGCACATCGCGACATCATCGCCCGCTTCGGGCGGTTTCCGCATCGCAACGCGGTCTTGGGACGTGCTTCGACCGCCGAAGAGATTGCGTTTTTGCAACAGCCGGGTAGTTCGTTCTGACACAAAAATGGAAGCGAGCGCAGCGCCACGAGGGCACGCGCTCGCTCAGTTCAAATGCCATCCAATGCCGATCAACCGCCGAGGATCATGCCTTGCGCCAGCATGTCGTGGGCCGACATGTTGTGCACACCATCGAGTACGGCGACGTCGTGGTAGGTGCTGCCGACCTTGACCGAGACGGTCAAACCGTTGGCGCCGTCGGTGGTTTTGACGAGGCCCTCGGCCGAGCGGCCATGCAGCAGCTCGGACAGGTCAAGGCGATCACCGGCATTGAAGTCGGTGATGTGGGCCATGCCGCCCTTGTTCACATCGCCGCGATGGAAGCCGAACGTGTCGTTACCACCCGAGCCGGTGAATACGTCGGCGTTTTTATCGCCCCAAATGATGTCGTCGTGATTCGAGCCGATGATGGCTTCGATGCCCGAGACCTTCAAGGTGCCGTCGCCGGTCGCAACGTGGTTGTGCAGGTCGACATTCACGCCGTTGGTCGCGGAACCAAAATCCAACGTATCGAAGCCAGTGCCGCCTTGCACCACGTAACTTCCACCCAGGGCGAAGATCATGTCGTCGCCTGCGCCACCGCTCAAGACGCCGTCGCCGGTGCCGCCGACGATGACGTCGTTGCCGTCGTTGCCGTGAATAGTGTTGTGGCCTGCGCGCGCGTAAATGGTGTCATTGCCCGTGCCGCCGGAGATGTGGCCGGTACCAGCGCCTGCGTAGATGGTATCGTTGCCGGCTTGGCCATATACGGTCGCCGTACCATCGCCAACCATGATGACGTCATCGTCGGCGACCGTGGATGCGTGCGTGGTGTGATGCGTCGGAAGTCCGCCGCCATAAATGACGTCGGTGCCGTGTTCCGAGCCCCAGATGATATCGTTTCCTTTGCCACCGGAGACCAAGTTGCCGTCGCCTGCATGATTTGTCACGTGCAGGTCTGTGGTTTGCGTCAGCGCGCTGCCGTCTGTCGCGAGTGCCGTGACTTTGAGCGTGAAGTCGCTGCCATTCGACGTCGTGATCGATAGGTTCTGCAGGTCGGATTTCGACAATGACCAGGTGCCGTCATCGTTCTTATGACCAGCCGACAACGTCGACGACGCCGGCAGATCGGCAATCAGGAAGCTGACGGCATCGGTGTTCGCCGTGTTGATGAGCGCGCCATCAATGCCGAGTTGCAACGTTACCGGTTTCACGTCGATCGCACGAAGCGTATCATTGCCTCCTAAGCCGAAGATTTTGTCGTTACCCGTCGAGCCAGTCAGGTTGTCGGCGACGTTCGTGCCGAGCAGCTGCGAGCCAACCGCGGTGTGGGCAATATCGACGGCCGTCAGCACGATCGCCCCGGCTGGGACGACGGGCGGTGCTGGCGGTGTCGGTTCTGCTGCAACGACGACGGGCGGTGCTGGCGGCGTCGGTTCTGCTGCAACGACGACGGGCGGTGCTGGCGGCGTCGGTTCTGCTG
>JANYHG010000057.1 GCA_025359165.1 Hyphomicrobiaceae bacterium | reverse complement strand
TGGGCGAGGCTGACGGTGTCGGATTGCAGGTTCGTCGTGTCTTGGATCATCGGGAGCCGACGCCGCCTTTTCGATCAGGGCGCATCCGGGCGCGTTAGCTGTAACTTGACGATGCGGTTGAACTCGCGTCGCCACCGGTATGCAGTGCAGACGAATAGCGACGACTGTAAGCGGAGACGACGGATGTTCAAACCACGCATGTTCAACCCACGCAGTTTTAAGCCATGCAACGCAGTGCTCGCCGCCGCCTTGATCGTGTGTGGTGGGACTGAAGCGTACGCCGGGCAGCGTGGGCTCGGGCGCGTCGGTCACGATCACGGTCACTATCGTGGCGTTGCCGTCATCGCGGGGCACCCGTCGCGCGGCTTTTCGCATTTGGCGTCGGCGAAAGCACATCGCCGAAACAACTTCGGCAGGGGCATCGGCTATTATCCCGACGCGACCGTCGACGGCCTGAGTTATGCGCAGATCTATGCCGCGCTTTACCTCCATGCGCTGGCTGCAGCCGAAACCGCCGCAGCTCCAGCGGCACCTGCCGCCGACAGGTGCGCCGTCCTGCACGAGCGCGTCAGAACGACGAACGGCTGGCAATGGCGCAAACACTACGAGGCGTGCGGTCGTATGTCGCCAACGCGCACCGGCCATTTCCGCTGACCATGGGGATCAACGGAAGCGGGCGTTGATCGCTTCGAGTGCCTTCGAGCCGGGGCAGAGTTCGCTCATGGGCAACGTGTTGAGTGGCCGGATGTCGGACGCCAGCACATCGTGCAAGTCGTGCTGTTCGGCGTTGACGTACAACAATCCCGTAGCGATCTCGCCTTGCCTCGCCTGCTTGCGAATGGTGGCGATGGCGGCGTCGGCGTCGGTCGCGTCATAGCCATCGGCGAGTTTGTGCAGGAACAGTTTCGAGCCGTCGTGCATGGCAATTGTCGTGGACGTGCCCGCCGCGTAGTCGACCGTGATTTCCTCCTGCGCTTCGACGAAGTCGAGCGAGTTCTCGACGGCCTCGTTATGCTCGCGCACGTAGGTGTAGCTCTTGGTTGAGCTGTCGTGATTGTTGAAGGTAACGCACGGACTGATCACGTCGAGGAACGCGAAGCCCTTGTAGGCGATGGCGGCCTTGATCAGCGGAATGAGCTGGTTCTTGTCGCCGGAGAACGACCGCGCGACGAAGCCCGCGCCGAGCTGGATCGCGAGCTGGCACAAATCGATCGCTTCAAAGGGATTGGCCTCGCCCTTTTTCGACGGCGAGCTTTTGTCGTTGGTCGCCGAAAACTGTCCTTTGGTTAGGCCATAGCAGCCGTTGTTCATGACGATGTAGGTCATATTCAGCTTGCGGCGCACAGCGTGGCAGAACTGGCCGAGACCGATGGAAGCGGTGTCGCCGTCACCGGAAACCCCGATGTAGACAAGATCGCGGTTGGCCATGGCAGCACCCGTCGTCACCGAGGGCATGCGACCGTGCACCGAATTGAAGCCGTGACTGCGACCGAGGAAATAGGTCGGCGCTTTGGACGAGCACCCGATACCCGACACCTTTGCGATGCGATGGGCGGGCAAATCCATCTGGAAGCACGCCTCGATGATCGCCGCCGTGATGCTGTCGTGGCCGCAGCCCGCGCACAGCGTCGACATCGACCCCTCGTAGTCACGATGGGTCAGCCCCAAATCATTCTTCTTCAGAGCGGGGTGATGGGCAGACGGCTTGGCGATGTAGGACATGGTTTGATCCGTTAGTTCCCTCGCCGTCCGTACGGTAAAAGGGTCAGGGTAAGGAAGGTGGCAGGTTCGGAGCAACAAGCGGCCCCGCACCCGGATTTTTCCCCACACCGACGGCGTGGAGCGAGGCAGGCATCATGTAATCGGCGTCCAACGGTAGATGTCGCGGAGTGAAATTTCGGCGTTTATGGCGGGCAGCGCATGCGTCGCATCAAGGCCGGTGCATGTCGTGCCGACCCAGCCATCGGCGCGGTCGAAACGAATGATTTCGGCCTTCGCGGTTGCAACCGTGACGTAGTGTCGGCAGTTCGGAACGCTGGCATAGAGCTGCTTGCGCCAAGCGCGGTCGGCCTTCGTATTCGACAGCAGCTCGAAAATGATCAGCGAGTCTTCGGTGACCGGTAG
>JANYHG010000050.1 GCA_025359165.1 Hyphomicrobiaceae bacterium | reverse complement strand
CGTCGAGATAGTCGTGATAGACGATCGTGTCGCCGTCGAGGCTGGCGTTGACCGAGGGGACGTCGCGGGCGGCAAGCGCGGCGGCTTTCACGAAGAAGCCCATGAAGCCAAGGCGAATGCCGTGCTTCTTCTCGAACAGATCCTTGTAGCGCGCGCGGGCATCGATCACCGCGGTCATGTCGACGTCGTTGAACGTCGTCAGCATCGCCGCAGTGTTCTGCGCATCCTTGAGCCGCCGCGCGATCGTCTGGCGCAGACGCGTCATCTTCACACGTTCTTCGCGTGATCCGTCCTCGCCGACCGACGGCATGCGCGGCGCGGCAGGGGCTGCGGTCGGCATCGCCGGTGGCGCATAGCTCGCAGGAGCCATCGACCTGGACTGCGGCGCAGCGGCTGCGGCAGGCGCAGGCGCCGGACGGCCCGAAGCCGCCATCACGTCTTCTTTCAGCACCTGACCACGTCGGCCGGACCCCGCGACATCGGCAGTGGTGAGACCGATTTCTTCCATCATCCGACGCGCTGACGGAGCAGGCGGCATCGGCGACGCATTGGACGCGACGGCGACGGCAGGCGCACTTGCCTTGGCCGACACTGCCGCTGGTGGAGCCTGCGTCTGAGCTTGAGCCTGAGGCGCGGCAGCAGTCGCAGCCCCGGCACCTTCGCGGATCGCGCCCAGCATACCACCCGCCGCGACCGTCTCGCCCTCGGCAACCTTGATCTCGACCAGCGTCCCGGCAGAAGGTGACGGCACTTCGACTGTGACCTTATCGGTTTCCAGCTCGCACAACGGCTCGTCGATTTTGATGGTATCGCCCACCTTTTTGAACCACTTGCCGACAGTGGCTTCGGTGACGCTCTCGCCGAGCGAAGGAACTTTGATGTCGATGGCCATTGGGGGTCTCGTATTGAAAATTGGCGAATTGCGAGTTGCGAACTGCGAATAGAAATAAATTGCAAGGGCCTCTAACCGTACCGCCCCTATTCGCAACTCACTATTCGCTGGTCGCCTACTTCAGTGCCTGCTCGACCAACGCCTTCTGCTCGGCGGCGTGCTTGCTGGCTTGACCGGTTGCGGTCGACGCCGACGCAGAACGCCCAGCGTACGCCGCACGCTTCACCTTCATCGGTGCACGCTCCAGCACCCACTCGAGCTGCGGTGCGACGAACGACCACGCGCCCATGTTGGCTGGCTCTTCCTGGCACCACACCAGATCGGCGTTCGGGAAGCGCGACAGCTCCGTCACCAGCGCTTTCAGCGGGAACGGATACAGCTGCTCGACCCGCAGCAGGTACACATCGTCGATGCCGGCGGCCTCGCGCGCATCGTAAAGATCGTAATAAACCTTGCCGCTGCACAGCACGACGCGCTTCATCTGCGCATCGGGCTTGAGCTTGATCTTTTCGTTTGTGCCTGTTTGCGCATCGTCCCACAGCACGCGATGGAAGCTCGTGCCCGGCCCGAAGTCTTCGATTTTCGAGATCACCCGCTTGTGCCGCAGCAACGACTTCGGCGTCATCAGGATGAGTGGCTTGCGCACCTTGCGATGGATCTGCCGCCGCAAGATGTGGAAATAGTTTGCCGGCGTCGTACAGTTCGCAACCTGCCAGTTATCTTCCGCCGACATCTGCAGAAAACGCTCCAGCCGTGCCGACGAATGTTCCGGCCCCTGTCCCTCGTAGCCGTGCGGCAGCAGGCACACCAGACCCGACATGCGCAGCCACTTCCGCTCACCCGACGACAGGAACTGATCGAACAGCACCTGCGCACCGTTTGCGAAATCGCCGAACTGCGCTTCCCACAGCACCAGCGCCATCGGCTCCGCCAGTGAGTAGCCATACTCGAAGCCGAGCACCGCCTCTTCCGACAGCATCGAGTTTATGACCTCGAAGCGTGCCTGATCCGGCGACACGTGCTTAAGCGGCGTATAATGCCGCTCCGTGACTTGATCCGTCAGCACCGAATGGCGTTGTGAGAACGTCCCGCGCTCGCTGTCCTGTCCGGACAACCGCACATGGAATTTGTCACGCACCAGCGTGCCGAACGCCAAATGCTCCGCCATCGACCAATCGATACCGGTCCCTTTTTCGATCATCTCGCGCCGCGTCTCGATCAGCCGCGTGATCGTCTTGTGCGCAGTGAAGTCGTTTGGAATAGCGGTCAGCCGCCGGCCCACCTCGCGCAACACCTCGATTTCGACACCGGTATTGCCGCGGCGCGCCTCGTCCTCGTCGGGACCCACCGTGCCCCAGCGCCCGTCCAGCCAATCGGCTTTGTTCGGCTTGTAGCCTTCGGACGCCGCCAGTTCTTCGTCCAGCCGCGCTCGGTAACCGGCCTGCAGACCTTCGACATCGGCAGTCGTCAACGTACCCTCTGCAACCAGCTTCTGGCCATACAGCGTCACCGTGGTCGGCATCGCCTTGATCTTCTTGTACATGATGGGCTGCGTGAACGCCGGCTCGTCGCCTTCGTTATGGCCGTGCCGTCGATAGCAAATCATGTCGATGACGACAGGTTTCTGGAACTTCATGCGGAATTCGGTGGCGATCTTGGCCACATGCACGACCGCTTCGGGATCGTCGCCGTTGACGTGGAATATTGGCGCTTCCACGATCTTGGCGACGTCAGTGCAGTAGGGTGACGACCGCGAGAATTTCGGATTTGTCGTGAAGCCGATCTGGTTGTTGATCACGAAGTGGATCGACCCGCCGGTGCGATGCCCGCGCAGCCCGGACAGCCCGAAGCATTCGGCCACTACGCCCTGGCCTGCAAACGCCGCGTCGCCATGGATCAACAGCGGCAGCACTGCGCGGCGATCGGTGGGCGTGCAGTTGTGCTGATCCTGTTTAGCGCGCACCTTACCCAGCACCACCGGGTCGACGATTTCCAGATGCGACGGATTAGCCGTCAACGACAGATGCACCTTGTTGCCGTCGAATTCGCGATCCGACGACGCGCCCAAGTGGTACTTCACGTCGCCCGACCCTTCGACGTCGTCGGGTTTGAACGAGCCGCCACGAAACTCATTGAAGATCGCGCGCATCGGCTTCGCCATCACGTTGGCGAGCGTATTGAGACGTCCGCGATGCGCCAGCCCGATCACGATCTCTTTGACGCCCAACTGGCCGCCGCGCTTGATGATTTGTTCCAGCGCCGGCACCATCGATTCCGCGCCCTCGAGTCCGAAGCGCTTGGTACCTTTATATTTGACGTCGGCGAACTTCTCGAAACCTTCCGCCTCTATCAGCTTGTTGAGGATCGCCTTCTTGCCCTCGACGGTGAACGTCACGTCCTTGTCGGCACCCTCGATGCGTTCCTGAATCCACGCCTTCTGCAGCGGCGACGTGATATGCATGAACTCGACGCCGATGTGCCGGCAGTAGGTTTTCTTCAAAATCTTGAGTATCTGGCGCACGGTCGCCATTTCCAGACCCAGCACTTTGTCGATGAAGATCGGCCTGTCGAGATCGGCTTCGGTGAAGCCGTACGTCTCGGGTTTCAATTCCTTGTGCACTTTACGCTCGCCAAGATCGAGCGGATCGAGATCGGCGATCAGATGCCCCATCACGCGATACGCGCGGATCAACATCAGCGCACGAATACTGTCCTGCGTGGCACGGAAACTTGCGACCGGCGTAAGATCGTAACCGGCCTGTTGCGCACGGCTCTCGATGCGCCCGCGCAATTCCTTTTCATCCGGGCCGTAGTCGCCGGTGAGCGCGCCGAGCAGATCCTTGTTCGTGTCGCTGCTGCCGCTCGTGCGCCCCCACGACGGACCGTTTGCAGACGGCTGGTCCTGCATGGTTTCGAAGAACCGCCGCCACTCCTCCGGCACACCCCCAGGATTGCGTTCGTAGATCGATTGCATCTGTTCGATATAGGCCGCGTTGGTGCCGTCGAGAAACGACGACTGAGAAAACGCAGTGTTCTGAGGGTCTCTGGACATCGTATGGCTCTCGAAAGGGAGCGCGGAGAAACGAAAACTTGGATCAAAGCGGGAACGAATCGCTTTGCCGCGCGGGACAGGCCTCTTTGCGCGCCTCTTTAGACCATTGTGCGGCGCACAGGTAGGGGCGACGTTAGTAGGAAGTGACGTTTCAGCCGTGAAAAAGCCGGACAAGGGATGTGCCGCTTTCTGAAACTGGCGCGCGGCACAAACAGTTCAGGCACGCCATACCCCGTCCGGCCTCACTGCCAGCATGACGACGAGCCCGACAAACACGGCCGCGTCGCGGAATTCGATGGGAAAAAGCAGCGACCACACCGCCTCCGCCAATCCCAAAACTACCCCGCCGACCAGCGCGCCCGGCACCGACCCAATGCCACCGATGATCGCCGCGATCAGCGCCTTCAGCCCCACCATCTGCCCGCCCGCGAACCCCACGCCTCCGTAATAAATCGTGGTCAAAAATCCTGCCAATGCTGCACAACTCGAGGCCGCCAGCATGGTCATGAGGATCAGTCTCTGCGGATCGACGCCAAGCAGCGCGGCTGCCTGCGGATCATCCGCGAACGCCCGCCAGCGCCGCCCGAAGCGCGTGCGAGTCATTGCCACAAGCAGCCCCACCCCTGCCGCGCCGGCAATGAGCGGCAGAATCAGCGCCATCGGCGTTGCCGTCACCACGAAGCCACCATCGCGCACGAACGCCAGCGGCCGGTT
This sequence comes from Hyphomicrobiaceae bacterium, assembly GCA_025359165.1. GTDB lineage: Bacteria > Pseudomonadota > Alphaproteobacteria > Rhizobiales > Hyphomicrobiaceae > JABFRJ01. The sequence goes on along the minus strand of JANYHG010000050.1, from coordinate 50,711 downwards.
GAACACCGGCCCCATCCAACGATTGGAGCTGCCCTGCGTCAGCCGCACCAGTTCTGACCAGAACAAGGAAAGCCCGATCGTCGCGATCAGCACATGCTGCCCCGGTCGCCCGGCAAGCGGTGCGATCACCCAGCGACCCAGCGCCGCGCCCTGCGTGAGACCCGTATAAAGTGCCAGCGCCAACCCGCCGGCGAGGCCAAGCGCCGTCACGGCAACCCCGCCGTCCGATACTGCCGAAAACCCGAGAAAGGCACCGTAACCAGCCAGTACCGTCAGTTCGCCGAACGCCAGATTGATCCGCCCGACCAGCCCGTAGACCAGCGCGTAAGCCGCTGCCAGCAGTGCATAAATCGAAATGACCGGCAGCGCCGACAGCAGCGTCTGCAATGCCAGCGCCACGGAGCGCGGAACATTTCGCACGCGCCCGAATGTCGCGAATGGTGCCGGATCGGCCGCGGTCGCACCTCCACGCGCGATCCAATTCTGCTTCAGCAGATGCAGCCGCAACGGCCCGAGCGCCCCATCGTCGGTCACGACCGCGTCGAGCAGGGCCGCCACCCCCAAAGCCGGATCAATGCGCACGCCCGCAACCTGAGCCGCAAACAGACAAGAAATTCGCTTCGGCACGCGTTGATCGGCACTCGCCGACACCCGATAGTCGATAGCGACGGCCTGTTCCGCTGTCGCCGTGCGTCCACTCACGACCGTATCGACGATGTCGATGTGCTCGCCGTCACGCTCCAGCACGGGCAACAGCGTCCGGCACACCCGCACGGCATCGCTGTCGATCAGCCGGCCGCAACTCGCAAGCACCGTCGCCACCAGCACCAGCAGGAGACCAGCGACCCTGAACCAGCCTCCGAGCCACTGCACACGTGCCCCGCTTACGAACTGGCCTTCAATCGTTTCGCCATCTCCGGCGCAAAATAGGTGAGAATGCCATCCGCTCCGGCGCGCTTGAACGCCATCAGCGCCTCGGGAATGACCCGGTCGCCATCAAGCCAGCCGTTATTGATGGCGGCCATCAGCATCGCGTACTCGCCCGACACCTGATAGGCGAAGGTGGGCACGCCGAACGTCGCTTTCACGCGCGCGACGACGTCGAGATATGGCAGCCCCGGCTTGACCATCACCATGTCGGCACCCTCGGCGATATCCAGCGCCACTTCCCGCATCGCTTCGTCCGAATTCGCCGGGTCCATTTGATAAGTGCGCTTGTCACCTTTTAACGTCTTGTTCGACCCGATGGCGTCGCGGAACGGACCGTAGAATCCGGACGCATACTTCGCCGCATACGACATGATCTGCACGTCGAGGTACCCAGCCCCGTCGAGCGCCGCGCGAATGGCACCGACGCGGCCATCCATCATATCGGACGGCGCGATACAGTCCGTCCCCGCCTCTGCCAGCGCCAGCGCTTGCCGGCACAGAACCTCGATCGTCTGATCGTTGAGGATACGCCCGTCGTCGGCCATCAGCCCGTCATGACCATGACTGGTGTACGGATCGAGCGCCGCATCGGTGATCAAGCCGATATCCGGCACGGCCTGCTTGATCGCTTTGACCGCGCGGCCCATCAGATTGGTCGCCTTAACGGCCTCGCTGCCGGTCGGATCGCGCAGGCTCGGATCGACATACGGAAACGGTGCCAGGGCCGGAATACCCAGCGCGAAAGCCCGTTCCGCCTCACGTACGGCTTCCGCCACGTTGACGCGGTCGACCCCCGGCATATGCGCCACCGGCACCCGCGCCGACTGCCCGTCGATGAGGAAGATCGGCCAGATCAGATCATCAACCGACAACCGATTTTCGGCATTCAGCCGGCGGGACCAGTCGGCCTTTCTGTTCCGCCTCATACGCACCGCGGGATAGGCTCCGGGCGTATGCGACAGTGCAGACTTCGGCGGCGGGCGGCGGCTGACGGACATGACAACACTCTGAAAAAAAGCACCGTCCGAGCGGCGCGCATACTGCAATCGTCATCCCGTCGAAGGCCGGGACCCACGACAAACCAACGTTGTAAACTACACCCCACTCAGCACGTGAATGACGCGACCCGCCAGCAACTCTTTCACCTTCGCGGCATAAGCTGCCATGTGCGGCGCCGCAGCGTGTGCGGCGAGATCGGCCGGGGTGGCCCACTTTTCGATGACCATGAACGCATCGGGGCCAAGCGGGGTCTGGATCTTACCCATGTTCGGCGTATCGATCACGGGGGTGTACTCGATGCAGCCCTTTTCGGCGTGAACGGCCGGCATATTGGCGCGGAAGGCTGCCAGCACGGTCTCGCGCTGCCCAGGCTTGCAGGTCAGAATAGCGATGACGTTGATCATGGATCAGTCCCCTTTATTCGTGTTGGTCGACAGTTCGATATTTCAAGGTCAAGTTTTCGGAGCAACGTTGTAATCCGCATCCGAAACGTGTTCGAGCCAGACGACGGCGGTGCCGTTGAGCGCTTCCTGCATGGCAAGATGCACCATCCCGGTGCCCGGTGCCGCGCCATGCCAGTGCTTTTCCCCGGGCGGAATCCAGACCGTATCACCGGGCCGCAGCGTCAACACCGGGCCGCCGAGCGTCTGCGCACGACCGACCCCCGACAGCACGTGCAGCGTCTGGCCCAGCGGGTGCGTATGCCACGCGGTGCGCGCGCCGGGCTCGAAACTGACACGATTGACCCGCAGCCTCGCTGGCTCCGGACACTCCGCCACAGGATCTTGCCAGACCGTGCCCGTGAACCATTCGGCGGGCCCGCGACGGGTCGGATTTTTATCGGCAGGACGGATTTCCATGGCGTGCTCATCGATGCTGGTTACGGACTTGCGCCCATGGAGACACAAGGCTCGCCGATTGTCGACCGCTCTTGCGACACTGGCCGCATGCGCCAGGCGGCCTTCCAACCCATTGTCAGAACCTGCGATCCGATCTTAAGACTGAGCACCCACCTCCACTCACCCCCCCGGAGACGACGATGATCAAGTTCTATTTCAACGGCTCACCCAATCCCACGAAAGTTGCGTTGTTCCTCGAAGAAGCGGCAATGCCCTACGAACCGATGCCGGTCGACACCCGGAAGGGCGAACAATTTTCTCCGGCATTTACCGCACTCAACCCGAACCAGAAAGTGCCCGTCATCGTGGATGGCGATGTGACCGTCTTCGACAGCACCGCCATCCTTCTGTATCTGGGCGAAAAGTCAGGTAAGTTCATGCCGCCGAACACACCGGCCGAACGCGCCAGACTGCTGTCCTGGATGATGTTCATCGGATCGGGCATCGGACCCTATTCGGGGCAAGCAGTGCACTTCAAGCACTTCGCTAAGACGCCAATTCCGTACGCCAATGAGCGCTACCAGTACGAAGCGGTCAGGCACTTTGCTATCATCGAGGCTCAGCTTGCCAAAGGTCCGTACTTGCTCGGCAACACCTACACCGTCGCCGACATGAACATCTGGGGTTGGGCACGCATGATCCCCTTCATCCTCGGAGAAGGCGGGTGGACCAAATTTCCTCATTTGAAGCGCCTGACCGACGAAATCTCCGCGCGTCCCGCCGCCGTCAAAGCCGTAGCCCTGAAAGATAAGCACATTTTCAAGGCTGAGATGGACGACGAAGCCCGCCGTAACATGTTCAAGCACGTCACCGCCTGATCGGCAGAACCGGGGGCCGCCGTACGAGATCACGGCGGTCCCCGACTACACCTAAGGCTATGGAGCGGGTTGGCATGACCACGGTCCCGTCAGAATTTACGCCGCATACAAGATCGAGCGCTGTCACCCGCCCCTGGGAGCCGATCTACGCGCGCGCTTGCGAAAACTCTTTTCAGCTCGGCCTGATAATTTCCGAAGCACATTGCAACGGACGCGGCTTCCTGCACGGCGGCGTCATCGCAGCTCTTGCCGACAATGCGATGGGTTTGACGTTGAACCATGCGCGCGGTGGCAATCTCACCGGCATCGTGACGACCGCCCTCTCGCTCGATTATTTCGGCACGGGGCGGGTCGGACAGTGGTTCCAGATCGTGCCGCGGCTCGTCTCGACCGGCCGCAGTTCGGGCATCGCGGACGCCCTGATCTCTGCCGACGGCAACCCCATCGCCCGCGCCAACGCGACCTTCCGGATCTTGAGCTGATCGGCCTGCCATTTGACCTCCCGAGCAATTCTCGCCTAAGTCCATTGCATGAGCATATGCCGACAATCCTGCCGTTGGACCTCGCAGCGCGCGACCCGGTGCGCCTGGACTGCGTTGTTCTTCATGATGCCGCCAGTCATGGCGGTGGCGCAAACATGCGATCAGACCCAACTTGCGGCAGCTGTCGACGCCTCCGGCGAGAAGCTGCGTCAGATCACCAACGCCACCCAACCCGCAGTCAAAGCCAAGTTGTTGAAGCTCAAGCAAGCCAAAGGCTGGTCGGATCAGGAGTACGAGGAAAAAGGCTATGCGGCTCTCGAAGACGAGCGCACCGCCAAGCTCGATGTCGCGGCCAATGAACTTTTGAGCCGCCTGGATCGCATTGGCGACTCCGGTAGCTCCCCCCCGGATTGTGCACGCATCGCCGAGATCGAGGCCGTGAGCATCGAGTTGCAGGCCACTGTCAAGGCAAAGAGCCAATACGTGCTGACCCGTCTGGATCAATTGATGGGTGAACCGGCTGCGTCACCATCGACGGCACAAGGCAAATCCACTGCATCCGGCCCGCTACCACCGCCCATCACGACGCAGCCCAAAACTCCGCCACCCGGAAATCCCGACCCCCGCTGGGCCGCGCAGACCAAAACCGCGCCGGCCAAGACACCGCCACCACCACCACCACCAGTAGCCGTTGCCGTTCCTCCACTCCCGTTGCCAATGCCACTTCCGGCGGATGCACCCGTCGACGACGGCTACACCATCGACGAAATCGTCGCCGCTTCCACCGGCTTGTTCGGCAAGCTTTCGGCAAATTTGGCCCGCGTGCTCGAACACGCCTTTTCCAAATCAGGTCGCCCTACAGGTTATATTCTCGGTCAGGAAACGGGTGGTGCGTTCATCGCTGGCGTCCGTTATGGCTCCGGCACCATGTACCTCCGCTCGGGCGGCACCATGCCGATCTATTGGCACGGCCCATCGCTAGGGGCCGATTTTGGAGCCCAGGGCGCATCGACCCTGTTCCTCGTCTACAAAGTGCGCGAGCCGCAAGACGTGTTTTCGAACTTCACCGGCATTGAAGGGTCGGCGTTCGTCGTCGGCGGGCTCGGAATAACCTACATGAGCAACGGCCGCATCGATATGGCCCCGATCCGCTCCGGCATCGGTCTGCGCATCGGTGCCAACGTCGGTTATGTGCGCTTCACGAGTCGCCCAACATGGAACCCATTCTGAAACGGACACCGGACGTTCAATACCGAGCTGAGGCGCGCCCCATCACCCTTTGACGACCGGCCTGTAGACTCCGCTCTGCGGATCGAACTGCAACGTCCCCAGATTCTTTTCCGGACCTGCAGTCGCCTGCTGGCGCGCTTCGTCTTCGGTCCGCTTCAACTCGGCCGCGAAGCGTTCGCCGGCGCGCAACAAAGCGCGATAGCCCGCATAAAATCCCGCTCCGATGGCGGCAAGCAAGACCACTTGCGGCATCTCTCGTGTCTCCCAATCGCAGGGCGCTTCGCGAACTAAAGACCGAAGCGTGCCCACAGTGACCGCGCCTCCAGGGTCGATAAAACGTCGCCCGCCAGAGACTGCCCATCAAGCCACGCCGGAATTGCGCCCGAACCAAGACCAATCTCGCCCGCACCACCGCCGCGCCTGAACCACGACAATAGTCCACCTTTTCCTGTCGGCACAGCACGCAATTCGACCTTGGGACCATAAATCTCACGCATCCGCGACCGCATATCGCCGATGCCGTCGATCAAGCCGAGGTCCACGGCACGCTTCGCCGACCAGAACGCCCCCGAGAACAGATCCGGGTCGTCGGTCTTCAATTTGTTGCCCCGTCGCGCCTGCACGACGCCGCGAAACACCTCGTGCACGTCGGCCTGCAGGGCCTTGAGCCGCACCACATCGTCTGCCTTCTCAGGCGAAAACGGATCTAGCGATCCTTTGTTGGTGCCGGATGTGTAGACACGCCGGTCGATACCCAGTTTCTCGATCGCCTTCTCGAACCCGAACCCCTGCGAAATGACGCCGATCGAACCCACGATCGACGATGGATCGGCATAGATCTCGTCCCCGGCGACGGCGATGAAATAACCGCCCGAAGCCGCGACATCCTCGCAAAAGACATGCACGCGCTTCTTGTGCTCATCGGCGAGTTGCCGGATGCGATTGAATATGAGGTTCGACTGCACCGGCGACCCGCCCGGCGAGTTGATCGCGATCGCCACCGCAGGCAGCTTCGACATTTTGAATGCGCGCTCCAGCGGCCCCGCCAGACTCGCCAGTCCCAATCCGGGTCGCAGCGGCGTCGCCATGCCTATCGGCCCCGAAAGTCGCAATACGGGGATGAAGTCGCGGCGGCGAAAAAAACGCATGATGCAGGATCTCGCTGTGGCAACCGCGACAGATCGCAGTCATAAGCTGGAAAGGCTGTGCACCCCGGGATGTAGGCGCTGCGACTTTCCGCGACAAGAGCATCCGGCGCGCTCACGAACACGTGCGGCGAGCCGGGTTGCATCCGGCCGGTGACGGCTCTACTGACGATGCTGATTTCGGCGGTACCGTCAGATGCTTCGAACCATCGCCACCGCGACGTGCATCGCCATGCAACTCACCGCGAACCAAGGAGCCGCAAATGGCCAACGACGACTACAAGCGGCAAGCTGCGGAACGCGCACTCAACTATGTCGAACCGGGCATGAAGCTCGGCCTCGGCACCGGCTCGACCGCCGCGCAATTCGTAGCCTTGCTGGGTGAAAAAGTGAAGGCTGGGCTCGACGTCGTCTGCGTCCCGACCTCCGAAGCGACAGCCGCACAAGCTCGCGCCCTCGGCATCAAGCTGACCACCCTCGACGACTGCCCCGACCTCGATCTGGTGATCGACGGCACCGACGAATTCACCAACGACGCCATGTTGATCAAAGGTGGTGGTGGCGCACTGCTGCGCGAGAAGATCGTCGCTGCAGCGTCCAGTCGCCTGATCATCATCGCCGATGCATCCAAACGCGTCGAAACGCTCGGCAAGTTTCCGCTGCCAGTCGAGGTGGTGCGCTTCGGCCTCCGTTCGACCAAGGACATGATCATCGAGGTCGCCGCCGGTGCCGGTTGTGTCGGCGACATCGTTTTGCGTCTCGGCCCGGACAAGCAGCCTTTCGTCACCGACGAGGGCAATAATATCTTCGACTGCGCATTTGAAGCGATCGATGAACCCGACAGCCTCGACATGATGCTGAAAATGGTTCCCGGCGTCGTCGAAAACGGGCTGTTTCTCGGTATGGCGGAGCGCGTAATCGTGGCCGGACCCGACGGCATCGAAGAAGTCGAAAGTCCAGATTACACCGACTTCGACGATCTCGAAGAGGCCCCCTGAACATCTTCGTTACCTCCGACAACTTGACCGAACGGCAGCGCATCTATGAGCAGCTTCGATTATGATCTCGTCGTCATCGGCGCAGGCTCGGGCGGCGTCCGCGCAGCTCGTGTGGCCGCCAGTCACGGTGCCCGGACCGCTATCGCCGAAGAATATCGCGTGGGTGGCACGTGCGTCATTCGCGGCTGCGTCCCCAAGAAATTGCTCGTCTACGCAAGCCGCTTTCACGGCGAATTCGAAGATGCCAAAGGCTTCGGCTGGACCGTGCCCGAACCGAGCTTCAGTTGGCCGGCGCTGATCGCCAACAAAGACAAGGAGATCGACCGGCTGGAAGCCGCCTATCGCAGCACACTCGCTCGCTGGAAAGTCGAGACCATCGCCTCCCGCGCGGTCGTCACCGGTCCGGATACGGTGCGGTTTCTCGCCACCGGCCGCGAAGTCCGCGCCGGCAAAATTCTGATCGCCACCGGCGGCTATCCGAGCACTTGGCCCGCAACTCCTGGTCATGAACTGGCCATCACCTCGAACGAGGCATTCCACCTGCTTAAACAGCCCAAGCGCATTGTCATCGCCGGCGGCGGTTACATCGCGGCTGAATTCGCCGGGATTTTCGCCGGCCTCGGCACGCATACGACGTTGATCTATCGCGGCACGCAAATATTACGCGGCTTCGACCAGGACCTGCGCGACGACGTCACCGCAGCCATGACCAAACGCGGCGTTACCATCATCAATGACACCATCATCAGCAGGATCGAGAAGGCGAACGGAGCCTTGTCCGCCACGCTTTCCGATGGCCGCACCATCGCCTGCGACCAAGTCATGTACGCCATCGGTCGCGCGCCGAATACGCGAGGTCTCGGCCTCGAAGAGGCTGGTGTCGCCCTGAAACCGAATGGTGCCGTGATCGTCGATCAGCACTCTCGATCGAACGTGCCGAGTATCTACGCCGTCGGCGACGTAACCGACCGTATCGCCCTCACTCCGGTCGCCATCCGCGAAGGTCATGCCTTTGCCGACAGCGTTTTCGGCAACCAAAACTGGCACGCCGATCACACGTTCATTCCGACCGCAGTATTCACCGAGCCAGAAATCGGAACCATCGGGCTCTCGGAGGCGCAGGCCCGTGCCCTCGGCCCGGTTGATATCTACAAGACCCGCTTCCGCCCCATGAAATACGTGCTGGCCGGTCGCGACGAACGCATGCTGATGAAATTGGTAGTCGATGCCCAAACAGATAAGGTGCTCGGCTGCCACGTGCTCGGTCCCGATGCCGCCGAAATTGTCCAGATGGCCGCAATCGCCATGAGGATGGGAGCGACCAAACGCGACTTCGACAGTACGATGGCGCTCCATCCCAGCGCCGCCGAAGAACTCGTCACCATGCGCGACAAATGGGTTCCGCCGACGGCGTGACAAAACGCGAACCGGGACGCACGGGTGTGCCTGCCCCGCCACGCCCAAGAGTCATCCGGCGGGAGCGCACACTATTCTCTGTCGCTCCCCCTGCCGAATCAGATTCTGCTCCGTCCAGTGCTTGAATGCTGCGCGCTACGAGCGCCAGCGAACAGCGGAGCAATTCATGACGTCCGTTTTCCCGATCCAACTGACCTGGGCGAGGTTTGCTCTCGCCGCCGCCGGTCTGCTCGCAGCGATGGTCACGCCGGTCGCGGCTCAAAACTATGAAGGTCCGCATCAGGTCCGCGTCGGTGCATTCCTGCAGGGCGGCAGTACCACCTTGAACGGATACAACGCCGGCGTCTCCGAAAACGGTTCGCTCGGCAACAACGGTTTCGGCATCACCGGCGGGCTTGAATTTCTCCGTCAAGGCGGCTGGAGCTATGGCATCGAAGGCGACTTCGGACTTGGCAAGGGTCAGCGCTCCATCGTTGGCGCACGCTATGCCACCGACTACTTCGGCAATCTCCGCGGCCGTATCGGCGTTTATGCGCGACCGGACCTCGTGTTGTACGGAACTGCCGGCATTGCCTTTCGCGGCGTGAATATTTCTGAACTCACCGGCGCCGCCAACGGCAAAACCCTGACTGGCGGCATCTTCGGCGGGGGCGCCGAATGGCACCGCCGCGACACCATCTTCTTCACCGAATACCTGCACAGTGTCTACTCGAACTCCAACGATGCGGTAGGCATCAACACCTACGGCGTCAAAGGCAACTCGGACGTCATTCGCGTTGGCGTCAAGTTCAAGGTCGGCTTCGACGGCTACTACGACGAAGTTCGCGACAGTCTGCGCCGCTGACCCGATCGAATCGGAATTGAGAATGCAAAATGGCACCGTGCTCAGCCCGGTGCCATTTTTCGTGCCAGTTTGCCGTTCGCGCGACCGCGCGATTGACCCGACCAGAACCATTCGCTAACTCGCGACCACGAAAGTGCTTCCGGAAAAGTGTGAGCGGTTTTCCCGATAAGAAGCACGTCAAACAAGAATCCGGGGTCGCTTCTTCTGGAACGACCCTGGTCCTTGAGGAGCACGCATGGCCCGCCTCGCGCAACGCATCACCCTCGTCACCGGCAGTGGCAACGGTATCGGCAAGGCAACGGCGCTGGTGTTCGCAGCTGAAGGCGCGCATGTGCACATCGCCGACCTTGATGCCGCCGCCGCCGAGGCTACCGCAGCAGCGATCCACACCGCCGGCGGACAGGCCACCGCGCATACGACCGACGTGACTCGCGGCCAGGACGTGACGCAACTTTTCCGCGCCATAGCTGCCGCCCATGGCAAGCTCGACGTCCTCGTCAACAACGCCGGTCTCAACGTGCGCACCGATTTCCGTCATCTGACCGACGAGCAGTGGGTCAAGATCCGCGACGTCAATCTCGATGGCGTCATCCGGATGGCGCGCGATGGTTTCGAATTGTTGAAAGCGTCCGGCCATGGCTCCTTGATCAACGTCGCGTCGATCATGGGTAGCCGCGCCATGCGGCAGCTCGTGGCCTACTCCACCACCAAGGGAGCGGTGGCAGCCCTCACGCGCGGCCTCGCCGTCGAGTATGCGCCTTACAACATTCGCGTAAATACCATTTCGCCCGGCTTTATCGCCACCGCGCTAACGAAGCAGATCCTACGCAACCCCGCTGTGACCGACGCACTCGTCGCCGAAACCGCCATGCGCCGTCTCGGTGAGGCAGAAGAAATAGCCCGCGCGATTCTGTTTTTCGCATCCGACGACAGCACCTACTGCACCGGCTCCGAACTCGTCGTCGATGGCGGCATGACCGCGAGCTTGTGACGACCCCTCCCCCAAGCGAGATCGATCTCCCTTGCGCCGACCGCAATTCCGGCTGATCTTCAGCCAGCGTCATCGTTGCCTGAGGAGTTTGCAATGACCACCCCAACAGTCGAATTTCACTTCGATTTCGGCAGCCCGAATGCCTATCTCAGCCACAAGGTGATCCCAGATATCGCCAAGCGCACCGGCGCGAATTTCAAGTTTGTCCCCGTATTACTTGGCGGCGTCTTCAAGCTGACCAACAATCAAGCACCGATGCTCGCGAACAAGGACATCAAGGGTAAAAACGAGTACATGCGGCTGGAAATGAAGCGTTTCCTGCAAAACCACGGCATTACCCAATTCAAGATGAACCCGCATTTCCCTGTGAATACGGTAACGATCATGCGCGCCGCCGTTGCCGCCGATCTCGATGGAAAGCTCGCCCCCTACGTCGACGCGGTCTTCCACCACATGTGGGAAGCACCGAAAAAAATGGACGACGCCGAAGTCGTCCGTGCAGCCCTCGATAGCTCCGGTTTTGATGGCGCGAAATTGCTCGCTCGCGCCCAGGACCCTGACGTCAAAGATATCCTGCTCAAGAATACCGAAGCCTCGGTCGCACGCGGCAATTTCGGCAGCCCCACCTTCTTCGTGGGTACAGAAATGTTCTTTGGCAAAGACCGCCTACGGGATGTCGAGGACGAAATCGTCCGGGCAAAATCCTAGGGGGCTTCCGGGAAGTGTGCGCGCGGTAGCCACTCACGGAACGTAGCGTGCACAGGGATCGTTAGGATGGGGCGTCTGATCCTGCGGGGGGTGCGGACAGGAAGCGGTCGAGCTTTTCGAGCACTTGTTGTCGCTGCGAAACGACGTCGGCTTGCTAACCGGAGAGTTCGACCCGACCCTGCGAGCAGAGGTCGGGACACAATCAGGTCGCTGTGGAACCGGACGAGGAATGAGGCCTACGCGGGACGCCGCGCGGATGTCAGCGCACCCCGACGCCGCGATGGCGCGGCACGCAGACTTGGTCCGATCCGCGTCTGCTTGAACCCGAAGGTGACGCTGATTTGAGTCTCGGTCCGCGACGAGACTTCACACTCGTGTTCTTCGTTGGCGGGTTTGATCTTGAGATAAAACGCGCGCGGCACGCCGATCGTATTGGGCATCTCCAACACAGCCGCGCTGCTGGACAACGACCTGACGACGCAGTCGAAAATCGAGGATCTGTCGTTGTGGATGATCTTGGCGCTCAACCTGACGCGCCGCATCGTGTCGATCGATTGTACGTGTTCGGACACTCTAACCCCCGACGCTGGAACACTTATTGACGTTTTGTTAACATCCCCAAACATTCTGACCAACGCCGATCCGAAAACGGCATTAATACGGTTGCACATGCTTCAGCCCAAGGTCCCCATACCCATCTCCGCCGAGCCTTGCTAAAACCTCAGCCAAGCTCATGCTGTTGTTTGTCGTGCTTCTTGCCGGAAAAACCGCTCACGCTTTTCCGGAAGCACTCAGGGGATCGCCATCAATGCCTACCGCCTCGATCAGCCACGCCACGCCCGCCGCCACCGGCCTCAACGCCTTGGCTGACGGACTGATCCTGTCGCCATTCACCAGGATCAGTCGCCTCCTGGATGGCATCCAGCCCGGCCATACCAGACCGATCGTCATGACCGCAGGGGACCCCACCGAAACGCCCCCTGGCTTCGTCACCGACAAAATGCGCGAGGCTGAAGCCTCCCTCGGCAGCTACCCTAAGATCCGTGGCTCGGACGAACTGCGCTCGGCTATCGGCGAGTGGATCGGTCGCCGCTATTCCATACCCGGCCAACTCGACCCAATGCGCGAGATTCACCCGCTCAACGGCTCGCGCGAGGGCCTGTTTTATGCGGCACTTCCCGCAGTCGGCCGCAAGCGTGTCGACAAACCCGTCATCCTCATGCCGAACCCATTCTATCAGGTCTACCTGGGCGCGACATACGGCACTGGTGCCGAGGCCGTATTCCTGAACGCCACCGAAGCATCGGGTCATCTGCCCGACCTCGACGCCCTCGAACGAGACGAAGCAACGCTGCTGCGGACCGCCGCCTTTTACCTCTGCTCGCCCGCCAACCCACAAGGTGCGATGGCCAACGCAGCGTATATCGGACGCGCGTTGGCGCTGGCCCGCAAATACGACTTCATGCTGTTTTTCGACGAATGCTATTCTGAGATCTACAACGGCGACGCTCCCACCGGCGGCCTCGAGGTTGCAGCCAAAACTGCTGCAAAATTCAAGAATATCATTGTCTTCAATTCTCTATCCAAGCGCTCGAACCTGCCCGGCCTGCGCTCCGGCTTCGCGGCTGGCGACGGCGACTTTCTCGAAACCTTCGCCGAAATCCGCAACCTGACAGCACCCCAGATGCCTGGTCCGACGCAACACGCCTCCGCAGCCGTCTGGGCCGAGGAGCAGCACGCCGTCCGCATTCGCCAGGCGTATCGCGCCAAGTTCGACGTTTGCGATACGCTTCTGAAAGGTCGCTTTGGCTACAAAAAACCCGCTGGCGGCTTCTTTTTATGGCTCGATATGAAGCATTTAGGCGGCGGAACCAACGCAACGGTAACCCTATGGAAAGATGCCGGTGTCAAAGTGACCCCAGGCAGCTTCCTCGCCCAGGACGATCCCAACGGATTCAATCCGGGCAAAGATTACATCCGCGTCGCGCTTGTGCACGACGTGGCGACGATCCGGGAAGCGCTGACCAGAATTGTAAGTGTCACCGCGTAACCCAGTCGTGCGTTCATGTCGTATTATGGTCCCGGCGTAACAGATCCCACAGGCATGGCCCGGCGCGTGGCCGGCGGCACTGCGTCTAGCGCCGCATCGGCGATCCCGCACGGCGTCGCAGCGGCGCCCGCGCTCGGTGTTGGCGGCTGGGTGCGACGGATCGCGGGCGCAATTCAGCTCGCTGTCTGCACCTTCGTCGCCATTAGCCTTCTGACTTGGTCGATTGCCGACCCGAGCCTGACCCATAGCGCCAGCGGTGGCGTCTCAAATTGGATGGGTGCCATCGGCGCGATCGTCTCCGATCTGCTGATCCAACTCCTCGGCATCGCCAGTATTTTCACTGTGCTTCCGCCCGCCTACTGGGCGCTGCAGCTCGTCGAGCACGGCACACTTCCGCATCCCAAGCGCAAGCTCATCTATGCTCCACTCGCAGTGATCACGTTGGCGTTGGCGTGGTCGTCAATGCCGGAACTGGCCAGCATGCCGCTGCGCCACGGCTACGGCGGCGTGGTCGGCGATATCCTCTACAGCCGTGTCACGCGGCTGTTGTCGGTCGTCAACGCAACGCGCTCGGGCATAGCGGCCGGCCTTTTGGGCTTGGCGGTCGGCATGCTTTGCCTGCAGCGTAGCTTCGGCCTCGACCGCCGGGAGCTGCGATCGCTTTTCCATCGCGCCAAGGCAGCTGCGAAATCCGCAACACCGCCTACAAGACCAAACGCCGCACCGGCGCTTTCCTTGAACCCGCAGCCTTGGGACACGACGCAGCAAGCACCATCGCAACCGGCACCGGCAGCTCATCAACCCGCCTGGACACCCCAGCCGGCCTCGCCCCAGCCCTTCTACGGTCCCTCGTCCGACACTCCAAACGCCCAACCGCCACCGTGGCAGCAGCTTCCGCAGGCAGCGCAGACCGACTATCGACACGCCCCCGCGCCTGCACCTGCCCCCGCCACGGCGTCACACGGCCCGGCACGACAGGCATGGCTGCGACCGATGGCGACGCGCGTCCCGGCTCGCAGCGCACCGATGGCGTCGGCGGCGATATCCACGTCGGCCCCCGAACCCGATCGACTAGTGGCGACCGACCGTCGCCACGCCCCGGCCTTCGATCGCGACACCCTCCAGCAGAGCCGCGCCATCGCCGAGCGCTTTGCGCCGACCGGCGTCGACGTGCAGGACTTCGCCCACGAACCCGCGATCCACATCGAGCCGGTGCTCCCACCTACGCCCCAACCCATGCGCGATATTATTCCAGAACCTCGTCGATCCGCGCGCGAACCGGATATCATTCTACCGCAAGCCCATTCGACGGCGGCGCGTCACAGCACTCAGCATGCCCCCATGATCGACCGCGCCGTGACCGTCGCGCCGGGCGGCTTCTTCGCGCGTCTGACGAGCAGCCAACGGGGCAACGAACCTCAAGCACCGTCGCACTACAAGCACCCGCCGCTCAACCTGTTGCATCGCGCTGCGGCTCCACAGCGCGCCGTCGAAGTCACGACAGCGCAGCTGCGAGACCGGTCGCAACAGCTCCTCGAAACTTTGGGCGATTTCGGTATTAAAGGCGACATTGTCGCCGTGCGACCCGGCCCCGTCGTCACCCTGTTCGAATTCGAACCCGCACGCGGCACCAAATCCTCGCGCGTAATCGGTTTGGCGGACGACATCGCCCGCTCCATGAGTGCGCGCGCTGTTCGCATCGCCGTCGTGCCCGGCGTCAACGCCATCGGTATCGAACTTCCAAACGCCACCCGCGAGGCCGTAGGCTTTCGCGAACTTCTGGAAACCGACGCCTTCCGCCAGTCGACCGCCAAGCTTCCGCTCGCCCTCGGCAAGGGCATCGGTGGCGATCCCGTCGTCGCCGACCTCACGCGCATGCCCCATCTGCTTGTCGCCGGCACCACCGGCTCCGGCAAGTCTGTCGGCGTCAACGCCATGATCTTGTCGTTGCTTTATCAGCTCTCGCCCGACGACTGCCGCATGATCCTGATCGACCCTAAAATGCTGGAGCTGTCGGTCTATAACGGCATTCCCCACTTGCTGACGCCTGTCGTCACCGATCCGAACAAGGCTATCGCCGCTCTGAACTGGGCGGTCGGCGAGATGGAACGCCGCTATAAGCGCATGTCGGCGTTGTCCGTGCGCAACATCGAAGTCTACAACACCCGCGTTCGCGGCGGCGGCGGTAGCGGTGGCCACCGTCACGATCTCCCCGACGTTGCTCAGGACGACATCATCTCGACGCCGATGCCGCACATCGTGATCGTCGTCGACGAATTCGCCGATCTGATGGCCGTCGCGGGCAAGGAGATCGAATTCGCCGTACAGCGCCTCGCGCAGATGGCCCGCGCTGCCGGTATTCATTTGATCATGGCCACCCAACGCCCCTCGGTCGACATCATCACCGGCACGATCAAAGCCAACTTCCCCACTCGCATTTCTTTCCGCGTGACGTCTCGCATCGACAGCCGCACGATCCTCAACGAGCAGGGCGCCGAGCAGCTGCTTGGCCAAGGCGACATGCTCTATGCCGGTGGCAGCGGTCAGGTCGTCCGCGTGCATGGACCGTTCGTGTCCGACGAAGAAGTCGAAGCCATCGCAACCTATCTGCGCAGCCTCGGAGCTCCCGCCTACGTCGACGGCATTACCGATACGCCGGATCTGGACGCGGCAGAGAAAACCGCCGAAGTGCTGGATGAAGACCACCTCTACGACCGAGCCGTCGCCATCGTGCGCGCCGATCAGAAGGCGTCGATCAGCTACCTGCAACGCAAACTGAGCATCGGCTACAACCGGTCGGCCGGCATCGTCGAGCGTATGGAACAGGATGGCCTGATCAGCCCGCCGAATGCATCGGGCAAACGCGAGATCCTCCAGCCCGCTGAACCGCCTGCAAGCTCGCCAATCGATTGACCGCCGCAGTTCGTTTTGACCTCGCGCGCTCGTCGCGCTCCGGCGCTACCGGCGACGGCGGTCGCCTACGTGCGGCCGAGCCGCAGGTGGGCTTGGCCGAAGCCGGCGCTTCAAATGCCCACGAGCATCCGCGCTTTACCGGAGACTTGCGAAGCCGTAGCCGACTGGCGTGGCCGGTAGGCGCCCCGGCCGGAGCGCGACGAGCGCGTGAGGCCCTCACAAGAACTACTTTTCCACAGCATGACTGCTTTCGCCACCGTCATGTCGTATTGCCCGTCCACGCCAATCCCGACACAGTGCGACCGCAACAAAAGACGCGTCGGCCCTCTCGGTCGGCACTCATTGGGGAACGACGACCTTGGGATCGATGACCATGAAACATTTTGCCCGCGTGGCATCGTATGCTGCCGTTGTCGCACCACTTCTGCTTGCCGGCATGCCGACGAGCGTGTCGGCACAAGCTCCGACCACCGCAATGGCTCCAGCGCCGGGCACCGGCGCCGGCACACTGGACGAAAAGCAGTCAGCGGCGTTGAAGGATGTCAGCAGATATTTCAACGACTTAAAACAACTCAAAGGTTCGTTCAACCAGACCAACGCCGACGGTAAAAAGCTGCGCGGCAAATTTTTTATCAAGCAGCCAGGTCGGTTTCGCTTCGATTACGGCAGCGGCAGCAAGATGATAATTGTCTCCGACGGCAAGAACCTTTCGGTCCAAGATCTCGATCTCAAGACTGACAGCAGCTGGGAACTAGATCGAACGCCGTTCCGCATGTTGCTGCGAAAGGACGTCGACTTGGGTCGCGACGCGGCCGTTCTAGAGGTACAGGATGTCGACGACCTGATTATCGTCAGCGTTCAGGACAAAAGTCCCGAGACACCCGGACGTATCAAGCTGTTCCTCGGCAAGAAACCGGCTCTAGAACTGAAAGAATGGGTGACGACAGACGCCCAAGGCATCGACACTCGGATCGAGATTACCGATCTCAACCGGACGGAGGAGATTGCCAGCGACCTGTTCACACCGCAGTCTCCGACCATGCAAAAGATTCAGCAAAGTCCGTGATGGGTTCTGCGCAACGAGATAATATTGCCGGTGGATGCAGCTTCCATCCACCGTTCGCAGCTGCGATAACGTTTCCGTGATCCGACAACTTAAAGCTTGCCTATGGCGAACAGGCCGCTTATTTCAGAGCTATGCATGGCGACGCTCTGATAACCGGTTCCCCCACCAGTTGAGCGTTAAGCTAGCGGCACTGGTCCCCTCCCAGCGCCGTGCGCGAAAAGCGCACATACCGCCCAGTCTCTATCCCCCGAAGAGACTGGGCTTTTTTCGTTTCAGAAGCTTGTACATCCGGAGTGGCTTACGCCTAATGCGTAAGGCTTTCGGTACCGTCGGTTGCTTGTCTCGATGCGACGAGCATTTCAGGTTCGTCACCTGCGGCATCGTCATCGATCCCGCGCAGTTCTCGCGCCACCTTCTGTAGCCTCGCAGAAATACGCGCCGTCAAATGTTGCGCTAGGCTCCGATCCTCGATCATCAACGCATGCATAGCGTCTCGATTTATCTTGAGACAGCGCACGGCACTGGTCGCGATAATCGTCGAACCGTACGTGTGATCGATCAACATCGCCATCTCTCCGATTAAAGACCCGATTTCGATATCCTCGTTGACGCTTCCGGTAACTTCCGCAGCGCCTCCGACAATCAAGAAAGCAGCATCCCCGGCAGCGCCAGCTTGGGTGATCTTGTCACCGGCTCGAAACATGATTCGCTCGGCATGCCTGGCGATTTCGGTAAGCTGCAGCGGCTTCAGTCCTTGAAACAAATCCACGCGCAACAGTGGCGCCACGAGCGCATCGACGGCCATCATTTAAACCCCGAAAAACCGAACGCTCCAAAAGTGAGCGGAGGCAATTGGACGGGGCTCGAACTTGCAACGAATGCGTGCGCCGCCTGAAACTCTACGCGTTACAAGAGCGCAGAATCTAGCTTCTATGGGCTTCAGCAGCAAGCGATCCGACGGCCCGGCTGTTGATAACTCTAGCTCTCAGAGGCGCGCTTGCGAATATTCACACGCATACGCGCGAGTCGTGCTTGAGCTGATTACGGCACCAACTTGTAGCCACCCGACTCGGTCACGAGCAGCTCCGCGTTCGAGGGGTCTTTCTCGATTTTCTGCCGCAGCCGATAGATATGCGTTTCCAACGTATGCGTGGTGACGCCGGAATTGTAACCCCACACTTCCGCCAGCAACACGTCGCGGGTCACGACTTTTTCGCCTGCGCGGTAGAGAAACTTCAGAATCGACGTCTCCTTCTCCGTCAGCCTTATCTTGCCGCCCTTCTCGTCTAGCAGGAGTTTCGAAGCCGGCTTGAACGAATAGCCGCCGATCGTGAAAACCGCATCTTCGCTCTGATCGTGTTGGCGCAATTGGGCACGGATCCGTGCGAGCAGCACGGCGAACTTGAACGGCTTGGTAACATAGTCGTTGGCACCGGAATCGAGTCCCAGGATCATGTCCGCATCGGAAACATTGCCCGTGAGCATGATGATAGGACTTTTGAATCCACCTTTGCGCAGCAGCTTGCACGCCTCGCGGCCATCCATGTCGGGCAGTTGCACGTCCAGCACGACCAAATCGATCTGGCCGGCACGCGCCTTCTCGACGCCTTGCGTAGCAGTCGCTGCCGCCTGCACCTCGAATTCGTCGTAGAGTCCCAATTGCTCGCGCAGTTGCTCTCTGAGCTCGTCATCGTCGTCGACCAGCAGGATCGTGCGCACATTGCTCATAGATTGCTCGTCTTTTTGGTGAAATATCTGGCGATATCGGATCGCCTTTTATGCACGAAGCGAAAATACTGATTGACTGATCGTGTCCATGAAAGCGCCTTGATTGCATCAGGACAAAGTGTGCAGTGGTTTCCCAACGACACGCTGACCTTTGGTCGACTATTGTAGGTATCGGGCACTCCCGCAAGACCCCGAAAGAAATTCGACAACCAATGCCAAAGCGTTCGGGTGCGAAGCCGCTCCAAGCTACACAGAAGCTGTGCGTTCAGACGCTCTCGGCGCGCGCGCCTCAGGGTCGCCTCGCGTTTGCGGGCCGCACCGCCATCTGCGCTTTGGGTCGCAGTGGCACCCGTGCGGGCAAACGCGAAGGTGACGGCGCAAGCCCGATGGGAACGTGGCGCCTATTGCACGTTCTCTATCGCCGCGATCGCATCCAGCGCCCCCGCACAACTCTGCCCCTGCGGCCGATAAAGCTGCGGGACGGCTGGTGTGACGACCCGTGCGACCGCAATTACAATCGACCCGTTCTGCTCCCCTATGCCGCCAGCTGTGAAGCTATGTATCGCTTGGATGCCCTCTACGACATCGTCGTCATCCTCGACCACAACACGCGCCCGCGCCGGCGCGGCGCTGGCAGCGCCATTTTCATGCACTTGGCTCGCCCCGGCTACAAACCCACCGAGGGATGCATCGCACTGTCACTTACGCACATGCGACTACTCTTGGCGCATGCCACGCCAGGCACGCGCATTCGCATCGGCCCCGCCCATTGCTGAAAACGAAATGGCCCAGCGCTTTCGCACCGGGCCATCAAGTCGTTTCCAAGCTCTGGATTGGCTCAGTAGTTGTAGGCGCGCTCGCCGTGATCGGCGATGTCGAGACCTTCGCGCTCTTCATCGACCGTCGAGCGCAGCCCGACGATGACATCGACCACCTTGTAGATGATCACTGAGCCGATTCCCGACCAAAGCAACGTCAGCGCCACGGCTTTGCACTGGATGAGAACCTGCTTCATCAGCACATAGTCGGCGACCTTGTTAGCCTCGTAATCGAAGATGCCCTGACCGCCCAGTGACGGAGCCGCAAACACCGCAGTAAGAATGGCACCGACGATGCCACCGATGCAATGCACGCCGAACACGTCGAGCGAGTCGTCATAACCGAACTTGTTCTTCACCGTCGAGCAGAACACGAAGCAGATGAAGCCGGCTGCCAGACCGATCACGATCGAACCCGCTGGGCCTGCATAACCTGCAGCAGGCGTCACGGCTACCAGACCCGCAACGGCACCAGACACCATGCCGAGCAGGCTTGGGCGGCCCTTCTCGACATTTTCAGCCAACGTCCAGGCCAGTGCCGCAGCAGCAGTCGCAACGAACGTATTGACCATTGCCAACGCAGCCGTGCCGCTTGCTTCCAACGCCGAACCCGCGTTGAAGCCGAACCAGCCCACCCACAGCAACGAAGCGCCGATCATCGTCATCGTCAGCGAATGTGGCGCCATCGATTCCTTGCCGAAGCCAACGCGCTTCCCGATCATGAGTGCGCCCATCAACCCGGCGATACCCGCATTGATATGCACGACGGTGCCACCGGCAAAGTCGATAGCACCCCACTGGAATGCCATGCCTGCGTTCGAATTCGCAGCCGCGAGCACTGCCTCTGCGGCCGTCTTTTTGGCGACATCAGCGCCCGCATCGACCACGGCTTTTGCTGCGGTCACGATGGCGTCAGGACCAGCCCAGTACCAGACCATGTGAGCGATCGGAAAATACACGAACGTCACCCAAAGTGGCACGAACAGCGCCACTGCCGAAAACTTCAGTCTTTCGGCGAACGCACCGACGATCAGTGCCGGCGTGATGCAGGCAAACGTCATCTGGAACGCGATATAAGCGTATTCCGGAATGACGACCTTGTGGGTGAACGTCTCTGCTGTCGAATCGACAGTCACGCCCTTCAGGAAGGCCTTCGAGAACCCACCGATAATCGAGTTAAATCCCGTACCTTCGGAGAACGTTACGCTGTAACCGTAGACGACCCAGATCACCGAAACGACGCAGACCGTGTAAAAAACCTGCATCAGGATCGACAGCATGTTCTTGGAGCGTACCAGCCCACCATAGAACAGCGCCAAGCCGGGCACGGTCATCAGCAGAACCAGCGCGCTGGAGATCAGCATCCAGCTCGTGTCGCCTTTGTTCGGGACTGGCGCATCTGCCGCCAGCGCCGGTAGCGCCGCGGTCGCCAGCACCATCGCACTCGCGAGCGCAGCCGTCAGCCTTCTCGTATTTCTTTCGTCAGACATCCAAAAGTTCCCCTCGAGAGTAAGTGAATGGGTCTTCACCCATCCGCACATTGAACAAGTTTATATGTGGCAGCGGCGTCTGGAGCCGCTCCCAAAGCCGCCGATTATTTAGCTTAGCGCCGTATCGTCTGTTTCTCCGGTTCGGATGCGAACCGAATGCTCGATCGACGTCACGAAAATTTTCCCATCCCCGATTTGACCGGTTTTGGCGGCTGCCACGATGGCCTCGACCGCGCGGCTTACGTCGCCGCTTGATACGGCGACCTCGATTTTGACCTTAGGCAGGAAGTTCACCGCATACTCTGCGCCGCGATAAATTTCCGTATGGCCTTTCTGGCGGCCGTACCCTTTGACTTCGGAAACCGTCATCCCTTGAAGGCCCAAGTCGGTCAGTGCTTGCCGGACCTCCTCCAGCTTGAAGGGTTTGATGATCGCAGTCACAAGTTTCATGGCGTGCTCCTGAACTGGCAATCGCCCCCAAAGCGATCACTTCCGGCCATGACCAAACAAGTTGTGTGCCAACTTCATCGAGTAAAATTTTCACGGCTAAGACAATCGCTTAGACAATGAACCGCGCATTATCGATCGCTACGCGCACCATTTGTGCTCAAAAAAACGGCTATCTGCCTATTATTTCAACCGGTAGGCGTTTGCGCGCTGACGGATCAGGCCTTCCTGCACCACCGACGCCACCAGTATTCCGTCTCGTGTGAAAACCGAGCCCCGACACACACCGCGACCATGTTGGCTCGAGGGGCTATCCTGAACGTAAAGCAGCCAATCGTCCGCGCGAAAAGGCCGATGAAACCACAGCGCGTGATCCAGGCTAGCCATCTGCATATCGTGGTCGAACATCAGCTTGCCATGCGCGATCAGCGCCGTGTCGAGCAGCGTGAAGTCCGACGCGTAGGCCAGCACACATTGATGCAGGGGAAAAGCATCCGGCAGCTTGCCCGTCGCGCGCATCCAGATCGACTGCTCGGCTACCCCTTTTGTCCGCTTTAGAAAGCGCGATACATCCACCGGACGCATCTCGATGGGCCGTTCTCGTTTCCAATAATTGCGGATATCCTCTGGAATATCGCCATCAAAGATCGTGAGCAGTTCCTTCTCGCTCGGCAGATCCTCCGGCATCGGCACCTTTGGCATTTTGATCTGGTGGTCGAGCCCCGGTTCATGTTTTTGGAACGACGCACTCATCGCAAACATCGCCTTGCCGTGCTGAATACCCGTCACCCGCCGCGTCGTGAACGATCCGCCGTCGCGCAGCCGCTCGACCTGAAAAATGATCGGCACCTTCGGATCGCCCGGCAGCAGGAAATAAGCATGCAGCGAGTGCGCGACGCGCTCCTCGGGCACAGTCCGTACAGCCGCCACCAGCGCCTGCCCCAACACTTGTCCTCCATAAACCCGTTGCCAGCCGTCTTGCGGACTGACCCCCCGAAACAGATTTTCCTCGATCCGCTCCAGGTCCAGGATCGAGAGCAGATTGGCAATCGCCGACGGCTTGCCAACGGATTTGGACGGCGCAGGTTTCTTACTGGTCATTTAAACACTCTACATCGTACGTCATCACGCCGTCGGTGCGGCTCTGGAAGACCGCTCAGGGCACGTCAAGGGAGCGGTGATGCCGCCACCCTGTCAAGACGATACAGCGCCGGACGTCACCCGCGACACCCATCCGCCTGTTCACAGTTGCGCCACGCGCCTACATTCGTCGTATGCCCGATCCGATACCCTGTTCTGACATCCTTATCGCTGGCGGCAGTTATGCCGGGTTGGCATTGGCATTGGCATTGTCGAACGCCTCCGGCGGCGAACTGCAGATCACTCTCGTATCTCCCCATTTTCCCTCGCTCGATCCTGCCATTTCCGATATCCGCGCTTCCGCCCTCTCACGCGGCTCGCTTCACCTCCTCGACCATCTTGGTCTTTGGACGGCGCTCTCTCCCTTTAGCCAACCCGTCACCTCGATAGAACTTACCGACAGCGCGCTCGACGATGCACTGCGTCCGGCTCGACTCACGTATGACCTTGCGTCAGATGCCTTTTCGGCCGCCCTTCCCCGCATGGTCGTGATAGAGAACCATCATCTCGGCCGCATACTCCTTGAAGCCGCACAAAAAGCACCTGGGCTGACCCTGTTGGCCGACAGAGAGATTAAATCCTATGTCGCCGATCTGAGCCGCGTCGACGCGAGGCTCCTTTCCGGTGAATTAATCTCCGCGCGCCTCCTAGTGGCTGCCGATGGCAGCCGCTCGAGATTGCGCGATCTCGCCGGTATCCGTACCGCGGGCCACGCCTACGATCAGCTCGGCATCATCACAAGCGTCGAACCGGAATTGCCGCATGCAGGCCGGGCAATCCAGCATTTCCTTCCGGCTGGACCTTTCGCACTCCTGCCATTGCCCGCCAATCGCATCTGCGTCACCTGGACTGAAGGGACTGCGGAAGCGCATCGGATACTCGCACTGGATCCCCTAAGCTTCCGCGCCGAAGTCGAACGACGTTTTGGTCATCAATTCGGCATGCTCCGGTCGATTTCCGCGCCAAAATTCTGGCCGCTGTCTATGGGTCTGGCCCGCAGCCTGATCGCGCCCCGCTTTGCTTTAATCGGCGATGCCGCCCACAGCGTTCATCCCCTCGCCGGCCAAGGCCTCAACCTCGGTTTTCGGGATGTGGCGGCGCTGACCGAAACCATCGTTGACGCGGCCCGCCTCGGCCTCGACATCGGACAAGCCACCACCCTGGAACGCTATGAACGTTGGCGTCGCTTCGACACTCTCGCCGCCGCCTCAGGTTTCGACCTGCTCAATCGACTGTTCTCTACACACTCGACCTTGGCACGTTCTACTCGGGGTGCGGCCCTGGCCTTCACCAACGCACTCCCGGCGCTGAAATCCTGGCTTGTGGACGAGGCAAGCGGCGAATCGGGCGACGTTCCCCGCTTACTCCGCGCGAAAGGCTAAATTTTCGACCTCACCAGACTTGCAGCCAGCGCCAGTGCGGCAGGTAACGCTTGCACGAACAGGATCGAAGGCTTCGCGGTCGCCGCACCGAAAATACCCGCAACGATGACGCAGCACAGAAAAAATAGTCTCACATCGCTTTTCCCGCTGATCAGGGCCCAGATGAGCCCTGCCGCCAGAAATCCGTTATAAAGGCCCTGATTTGCCGCGAGCGTTTGCGACGCCATCGCTATCTCTGGCGTCAGATTGAACGCCTTCATCCCCACTGGCGAGGTCCAGTAGAACATCTCCAGCACCATGATACCGATGTGTTCGAGCGCCACACATCCCGCAAGCAAAAACCCGATCCAAGCCATGCTAAGCTCCCCTTCGAAAACATCTGCTGACCGATACTAGTCCGTCGCGGCGGCCTCACGAAACCCATCTCGCTCATGCGCACTCTCGAAATTGCCGTTTGTGGTTCCGGCATCGGCGGCCTTGCTTCGGCGATCGCCTTGAGGAACTTCGGCCACAACGTAACGATTTTCGAAAAAGTTGCCCTCCCCCGCCCTGTCGGTTCGGGTTTGATTTTGCAACCTACTGGTCAGTCGGCGCTCGCACGCCTTGGTTTGCTCGGTCCAGCTCTGACCCACAGTCGCACGCTGCGAGGCATAGCGGGTCACACCAGCACGGGCCGAACTATTTTCGACATCGAATATGCGGCTCTCGGGCCGGATATGTTCGGTCTCGGCATGCATCGCGGCGCGCTGTTCCACATTCTCGACGCTGAACGCGAGCGCCTCGGCATCCCGATAGCGGCTGCCGCCGACATCACATCGAGCAGTATAGCGCGCGACAAACGTCTGATCGCAGACGCTGCCGGCATGTCTCGTGGCGCCTACGATCTCGTCATCGACGCAACCGGCCTGCACTCGTCCCTGCGCAAGGCCCATGCCGTCGTCGTCCTCGACAAACCCTATGCGTACGGTGCCGTTTGGGGCGTCGTGCCCGAACCCTCAGAATGGCCACACAAACACAGGCTCACCCAGCGCTACGACGGTGCGAAAAGAATGGCCGGTCTGCTGCCCATCGGCCATTTACCCGGCACCACGCAGCCGCTCTCGGCATTTTTCTGGAGCCTCCGTGTCGTCGATTTCGCCGCATGGCGGTCGAGCGATTTTGCCGGCTGGCGGAATGAGGTTACGGCGCTCTGGCCAGCGGCAGCACCTGTTGTCGAACAATTCTCCGGTCATTCCGATCTCGCCGCAGCGTCGTATGCCGACGTTTGGCTCACAGTACCGTACGCCGATCGCTTGGCCTTCGTCGGCGACAGCGCGCGTGCTGCCAGTCCGCAACTCGGACAGGGTGCCAACCTCGCACTCGTGGACGCCGTCATCCTCGCCGATTGCCTCGACGCGCACGCCAAAATCGACGACGCGCTCGTTGCGTATGCCGAATTCCGCCACAGTCACACGCGCTTCTACGGTTTGGCCAGTCGATGGCTCACGCCATTTTTTCAGTCCGACAGCCGCCTTGCCGGTTCGATCCGCGATGCGTGCTTCGCACCCATGGCGCGCATCCCATACCTGCGCCGGGAAATGATCCGCACTCTTTCCGGTCTCAAAACCGGGATTGTCACGCACCAATCGCCGAACCGGCTCGTCGGCCTGAAAGCCGACCAGCCCGTTTAGCAGTCCGGCCTCGCTCAGCTCACCGGACCCGCCGCGGATTGAGATAGAGATCTGCTTCCTGCTTCTCGATCTTCGGTTTGATACGCCCTGCTGCAACATCCACCGCCAAAGCTTTCAGATGTTTGCGGCAACCCCGATTAAACGCCAGCATGCCGCAGAACAACTGCAGCGCCATGACCAGACGCTTGTCCGCATGCTCGCGTTTGACGCGACCGCGCCATTTGCCGAACGACAGCAAACGTCCCGTGATACGACCGATTTGTTGGTTATTCTGGTTGTACAGCGTGTAGTCGCCTGCGAAGTCGATCAAGTCACGCCGCAATCGATAGAATTGCGGCACGCCGTCTTCCATGATCGTGAACGACCAGTTTTCGGGCAACAACGGCCATTTGTGCGCACTGCGCTCGATATAGATCATGAAATCGTGGTCGTTCAGATTTGCCGAAAATGCGATGACCGGCATCCCCTTCGCACCAAACGTCAGCTGCAGCGAGCGCGCCAGCATCAAGTCCATCGTCGCGCGCCAGTTCAAGCTTTCGTTGAACAGCTTAAACACGAGCCGTTTATCCATGCCGGTTTTCTGCTTCCACAGTTCCTCGCGATAGCCGAGCAAACCTGTGCGTTCGCCGTTCTCGATCACCTCGGCGAAGATATCCATGTCGGACGTGAACTGACGCGATTTCGCCTTGTTTCGATCGCGCCGCCAGAAACCGAACTCGACCGAGTTGAAATTGGTGATCCAGACATCGACGTTGAATTCGTGAAATTCATTGCCAGCCTTCACTTGCCGCGATGCATGCGCCGGCAGACCTTTGGCAGCCTTGGCCTCGGCGACAGCTTCTTTCGCTTTCGAGACTGAAATCGGCTTTTTCACGTCGGCGCGCGCTTCGCGTGCGGCATCCGCCGCAGCCTGGCTCGATTCGATGTCGCGTGCCTGACTTCCGTCCGCCATTGTGCTGTTTCCTGTTTTGAGGCCGGAACACCAAACACTCACAGCCGGGCCGAATCACTGTTCAGACGCTACCACCGCCCCCATGAGCAAAGTGAGCATGCCGACGAGAAAGCTGGGGATAGCGTATCGACTACCGGGCGCAGCTAGACGCGCGCGCCGAAGATCGCACTTCCCACCCGCACATGCGTCGCACCCAGACTGATGGCACACTCGAAATCGCTGCTCATTCCCATGCTGAGCTTCGGCAGACCTAGTTCCATCGCCATCTTGGCCAGCAGCGCAAAGTGAGGTGCCGCCATATCTTCCGCCGGCGGAATGCACATCAACCCGGCAACCTTCAGTTTCAGTTCATCGCGACAATAGTGCACGAAGGACTTGGCTTCTTTCGGCGCGATGCCTGCCTTTTGCGGCTCCTCGCCTGTATTGATCTGCACGAACAACTCCAGCGCGCGGCCCTGTTTCCCCATTTCGGCCGCTACCGCCTGCGCGATTTTCGGCCGGTCGATCGTCTCGATACAGTCAAACAGCGCTACCGCCTCGGCTGCCTTGTTGGACTGCAGAGGCCCGATTAGATGCAACGTGACGTCCGCATACTGCGCCTTGAGCGCGGGCCACTTTGCCTTTGCCTCCTGCACGCGGTTTTCGCCGAACACCCGCTGCCCCGCCTCCAACATCGGCAGGATATCCGGTGCCTCGTAGGTCTTCGACACCGCCACCAGCGTCACCGCATCCACGGCCCGCGCTGCATCGTGTGCTGCTCGAGCCATACGCGCCTGGACATCCTGCAAACCCGCGACACTTGACGATTGATCCGGCATTCGACCCATCCTTGACCCCTAAGCACTTTCAGGCTCTTTACGCTGCAACGCATCGCCTTTGCAAAGAGACCGCCGTCCATGGCCGACGAAACCCAACGAGAACGTTACAACGCCCCCGCCAGCGAACAGCATTGGCAGCAGAAATGGGAGCAGGGCGAAGTCTTCAAAACCCGCACCGACCCAGGCAAACCCAAGTGCTATGTGCTTGAGATGTTCCCCTATCCTTCCGGGCGCATCCATATGGGGCACGTGCGCAACTATACGATGGGCGACGTCTTGGCACGCTACAAAAGGGCCAAAGGCTTCAACGTCCTGCATCCCATGGGCTGGGATGCGTTCGGCCTCCCCGCAGAAAATGCTGCTGCCGAGCGCAAGGTCCACCCGGGCAAATGGACCTACGAAAATATCGCCGCGATGAAGACCCAGTTGAAATCGATGGGGTTGTCGCTCGACTGGAGCCGCGAAATCGCCACCTGCGACCCCTCCTACTATGTCCATCAGCAACATCTTTTCCTGGACATGGTCTCGAAAGGCCTTGCCTACCGGAAATCTTCCAAGGTCAATTGGGACCCCGTCGACCAGACCGTTCTCGCCAACGAACAGGTCATCGACGGCAAAGGCTGGCGCTCCGGCGCAACCGTCGAATTACGCGAACGCCTGCAATGGGCGTTCAAAATCACCGACTACGCCGACGACCTCATCAACAGTCTGAAAAGACTCGATAAATGGCCGGAGAAAGTCCGCGTCATGCAGGAAAACTGGATCGGTCGCTCGGAAGGGTTGATGATCCGCTGGAAGCTCGATGCAACCACGGCACCGGCGGGTCATACCGAGCTTGAAATCTTCACCACGCGACCGGACACGCTTTATGGCGCATCGTTTATGGCCGTCGCGCCGGATCATCCGCTAGCTAAAGCAGCAGCGGAGAAAAATCCCGAGCTGGCGGCCTTCTGCGACGAGTGTCGTCGCATGGGTACCTCCGCAGCCGACGTCGAAACAGCGGAGAAAAAAGGCTTCGACACCGGAATCAAGGCTTTACATCCCCTCGACCCGAATTGGCGAGTTCCGGTCTACGTCGCCAACTTCGTTCTGATGGAGTATGGCACCGGTGCCATCTTCGGCTGTCCGTCAGGCGATCAACGCGATATCCAGTTCGCGCGCCAATACAATCTCCCTATAATTGCTGTCGTTGTCCCAAAAGACGAACCGGCGCGCAGCCAAGCCCTCTCAAAGATCCATGAGGGCCTCGCCTATACCGACGACGGCGTCATGATCAACTCACGCGAGCTCGACGGCATGACTCCGAAGGTCGCCTTCGACATCGTAGCCTCCAAACTTGGCGGAGAAAAATTAGGCGCGGGTCCCGTTGCTGCTCGCAAGGTCAATTTCAAGCTGCGCGATTGGAGCATCTCGAGACAGCGCTACTGGGGCTGCCCCATTCCGGTTGTTCATTGCACCGCCTGTGGCATCGTCCCGGTACCGACCGACGATCTGCCAGTCACGCTACCGGAAGACGCCACCTTCGACATGCCCGGCAATCCGCTCGATCGCCACCCGACGTGGAAGCATGTCACGTGTCCGAAATGCGCAGCTCCGGCATTGCGCGAAACCGACACCATGGACACGTTTGTCGACAGTTCCTGGTACTTCGTACGCTTCACCGCACCTGATGCCAAAACGCCGACCGATCAGGCCGCGGCAAACTATTGGCTTCCCGTCGACCAATATATTGGCGGCATCGAACATGCCATTTTACATCTGCTGTATTCGCGCTTTTTTGCCCGCGCCATGGGTGCCACCGGCCATCTGCAGAAAAACCTTGCAGAGCCATTCGATGCACTTTTCACGCAAGGCATGGTCGTCCACGAAACCTATCGCCGTGCCGGCATCGAGCCACCACAGTGGCTTCTGCCGACCGACGTCCGCTTCGAAGGTGAAGGCGACGCCCGCATCGCAACCGAAGCCGCGACCGGCAAACCAGTCATAATCGGCTCGATCGAAAAGATGTCGAAGTCGAAGAAGAACCTGGTCGACCCCGACGACATCATCGCTCACTACGGAGCCGATTGCGCGCGTTGGTTTGTTCTTTCCGACAGCCCACCTGAGCGCGACGTCATCTGGACTGAAGACGGCGTAAAAGGTGCCAATCGCTTCATTCAACGCGTTTGGCGTATCGTCGACGACGTGGCGGATCGAAACACGGACGGAGGTGAAATACCCGGGATTTATTCTCCGGAGGCACTTGATCTTCGCCGTATCGCGCATAAAACTCTTCACGCCGTCGGCCAGAATATCGAAGGCCTTCGTTTCAACGTCGCAGTTGCCGGTCTCTACGAGCTCACCAACGCACTTTCGGCCGCGCTGCAGAAACCCGATCCCGCCTTGCGCGTCGCCGTCCGTGAAGCCACGGAGATCCTGGTCCAGCTACTCGCCCCGATGATGCCGCACTTGGCGGAACACTGCTGGGCGAGGCTCGGAAAGCACACCCTGATCGCAGACGCACCCTGGCCCCTTGCCGAAGCCGCCTTACTCATTGACGATACCGTCACCATCGCCGTACAGGTCAACGGTAAACGGCGCGACGAGCTGACAGTGTCCCGCGACCTCTCGCAGGATGATCTGAAGGCCCTAGCGCTGCAGCTGGATACGGTGGTCAAGGCGATAGACGGCAAAACTGTCAAGAAAATCATCGTCGTGCCACAGAGGATCGTCAATGTTGTCGCGTGAGGCACTCGAGCCTAACCCCGCAAACGCCGGCCCGCGCAATGCCGGCTGCGGCATACGCGTAGTTTTGGCAGCTGCAATGGGATTCTCGGCGATACTCGTATCGGGTTGTGGTTCGAACGCTGGTGGCTTTCAGCCGCTGTATGGTTCGACCGGCGGACAAACCTATGATCAACGTCTCGCCACCGTCGAAATCGCGAACATTCCTGGCCGCGTCGGCCAACGCATCCGCAATGAACTGATTTTTGAGCGCTCCACCGGCACGCAGTCGGTCAATCCCGAGCGCCGCCTCGACATCATCATCACAGAAACCGTCTTGACCACGCTCGTCAATTCGACGGGTGCATCCGGTAGTCAGGTCTACCAGCTGGAAGCCCGGTACCAATTGATCGATCTGCAGACCAAGAAGAAAATTTTTGAGGGCCGCAGTCTTGGTCGCGGCAGTTTCGATCGCTTCGACTCGATTTATTCTAACGTTCGTGCTCGCCAGGACGCGGAAAATCGCGTCGCAAAATCGGTTTCGGACGAGATCAAGACGCGCGTACTGACTTTCCTGTCGCGACCAAGCTGATGTCGCAAAACGTTCGCTCCCGGAAGACGCTGAGGTCGTAACCCGAGGGCGACGTCTCCAGCTGAATTGAGGGCGGCCCGTCACGACGCGCCGTAAATCCCATGGTCGCCGTCAAGGCACACGAAGCGGACTCGTTTTTGCGAGCGCTGCCGGCCAAGATCGCAGCGATCCTATTTTTCGGCAGCGACGACGGACTCGTATCCGAACGCGCCTCCTTGGCGAGCAAGGCGGCAGCAGCAGCCTGCAAACCAGCGGGCGAAATCCTGCGTATCGACGACCTCGATCTCGAGCAGGACCCCGGGCGCCTTGCTGTCGAATTGACCACGATATCGATGTTCGGCGGACGCCGCATTGTCAGGGCATCGGCCAGTCGACGCATAACAGCCGCAGCCATTGCGCCCCTGTTAGCAACGCCGATTGAAGGCCTGCTGATACTCGAGGCCGGCAACCTGAAGCCGGATGAAGGCTTGCGCGGCCTGTTCGAGAAATCCTCGATTGCTGCCGCCGTCGCGTGCTACGCCGATGGCGAACGCGACCTCGAAAACGTCATTCGCAGCGTGCTCAGCGCCTACAAACTCGATATCTCACAGGAAGCCAGACAGGCGCTGGTGACCCGCCTGGGTGCCGATCGCGCGCAGTCGCGAGCCGAAGTCGAGAAGCTGGCGCTGTATTGCTACGGACGCTCTCGCATCGAAATGGCGGACATCGAGGAGGCCACCGGCGACGCCTCCGAACTCGCCCTCGACACAGTGATTGCAGCGGCCGCTGACGGCAAATTGGCGGTTGCCTTGTCGGCGTCGGAGCGCGCTTTGTCGTCAGGCGAAAGCCCTCAGGCCTTGATCATCGCAACGCAGCGTTACTTCCACCGTCTGCACCGCGTTCGCGCAGCGTTCGAACAAACCGGCTCGATGGAAAACGCTGTCCGCGCACTCCGCCCGCCTCTGCACTTTAAAACGCGCGACGTTTTTACTCGCCATGTTCAAGCCTGGACAGGGGTAAAGCTGATGCGTGCCTTGGATCGCATCACGTTCGCGCAACGGACCGCGCGCAGCAGCACGATCGACGACAGCCTTGCAGCCGACCGCCTCATCATGGATCTCGCACGCCTTGCAGCGGTGTCTGCGCGTCCCCGGTGAAAATCATTCGATTTATCATCCCTGAGAGATAATTAAATGACCACCCCCACGCTCGACGTCCTCGCCATCGGCAACGCCATCGTCGATATCATCGGGCATTGCGATGACGGCTTCCTCACCACCCACGACTGCCCGAAAGGCCACATGCGCCTCGTCGACCAGGCGACTATATCGGCCCTTTATAATGACATGGGACCCTCGATCGAGATCTCGGGCGGTTCCGCAGCAAACACGGCCGTCGGCGTTGCCGCTTTCGGCGGCAAAGCGGGCTTCATCGGCAAGATTGCCGACGATGAATTCGGACGTATTTTCGCCCACGATATCAAAAGCGCGGGCGTAAGTTTTGCCGGCAAGCCCCAAGCCGGAAACGTCGCACCGACGTCGCGATCACTGATCCTGGTCACACCCGATGGCGAGCGCACAATGAACACCTTGCTCGGCATATCGACCGAACTGAGCGATACTGAACTCGTGCCCGACATGATCGCCTCCGCGAAGGTTCTCTATCTCGAGGGTTACCTGTTCGACCGACCGGAGGCCAAAGCGGCATTCCGCAAGGCCATGGGCATTGCCAAAGAGGCCGGGCGTGAAGTGGCGCTGAGCCTCTCAGACGCCTTTTGCGTCGATCGGCACCGCGTGGAGTTCAAGACTTTGATCGCCGAGGGCGTTGACATCATTTTTGCCAATGAAAGTGAGATAACCTCCCTCTACGAAACCAAGGACTTCGATCGGGCCGCTGCACTGGCCGCGAACGATATGAAGTTGGCGGTGTTGACGCGCGGTTCGCACGGCTCTGTGGTGCTTCACGCAGGGAAAAGTATCAGCGTTCCCATTGATCCAGTCGTTAAAGTTGTCGATACGACCGGCGCTGGCGATCTTTACGCCGCCGGATTCTTATTCGGCTATACGCAAGGCCTCGGCTTGGCGGAAGCTGGACGCTTAGCCAGTATCGCTGCTGCGGAGATTATCAGTCACACCGGTGCCCGGCCAGCCACGTCGCTTAAAGGCCTAGCAGCAACAAAAGGCCATTAATTCTCGCCAACCAGAACAGTTAAACCCTCGATCCCGTTGACTTATTATGGATTGAGGGTATTTTCATCCCTACAAAATTAAATCAACGCGCCGGATGTTTGCCCAGACCATCCGCGCATCGCGCTATTTACGTCCTTTCGGCGGACCGCGCGATATCATCTTTGGGCAATCCGATGAACAGCACTGCACGCCCCCGCGGCCGTCCAAAAGGCACCGGCATCGACGATAGTCAAACGTTGAACGAAGTCATGAGCCTGCTGGCGTCAGAAGCCGGCTTGCGGCCGACGACGGCCATCCGGCGCGCCGGCATCTCCGACCCTTCTGTCGTCAGGCGATTGCGCGAGAAGCTCAAAATCGGTTCAGCCACCACCCCTGAACCGGCGCTGGCTCGACAGGTTACGCGCCGACCGCGACCGTTGACCCGTGCTCGAGTAAAGCCTGCTCGAAAACCAGTCACACCACCTCGTGAGATACCGATCAAGCAGTCTCCCCAACCCGAGGACACTCGCACCGCAGCGTCACACGAGTCGACAACTGCCACATCAGAGGCATCGGCGAGTGAAACGCCACGTTGGGCGCAGCGATCAGAACCCCCACTACTGGCAACCGCCGATAAAGCATCCGGTCCTACCCCTCCCCCTCTGGATCCGCAACTTGAAGCGCTCCGGCTCTCGGCCGAAGCCTCAGCGGCGATGTCGCGTTTGTTCCTCCACTGCATGACCTTTTCCGCGCAGACAAATCCGTGGGGACTGGCCTTACGCAGTCAGACCATTATGAGCGAATTTTTCGCCTCTATGTTGTCTGGCAAGACACCGACCCGACCGGAGTAAAATTCATACGCGTCGCAGCGCGACGGTCGAGGTCCGATGGTCTTCGCTCTTGCTGATGATGAGTCCCGCCCGCTGCCGGGTAGGGAGAATATTTTCGTGCAGGTTCTTCAAGTTGATGGTTTGCCAGATCTCGATCGCCCGCGCGTGCGCCTGAGCGTGATCTAATCCCGCATACCGGTGAAAATAAGCGGCCGGATCGCGGAACGCCGTCTGACGCAGCTTCATGAACCGGGAAATGTACCAACGCTCGATCACGCTCTCGTCTGCATCGATATAGATGGAGAAATCCAGAAAATCAGACACATAAGGGATGGCTTTCCCATCCTTGGGTAAACGCGCCGGCTGGAAGAGATTAAGTCCTTCGACGATGAGGATATCCGGTTGGTTGACGACGGTTTCTTGCCCCGGAACGATGTCGTAATGAAAGTGCGAATAAACTGGCGCAACGACATTTTCCTTACCCGACTTCACGTCGTTCATGAAGTTCAGCAGCCGTGTAATGTCGAAGCTTTCAGGGAACCCCTTACGGTTCATGATCCCGCGCGATTCGAGCTCGGCATTAGGGAGCAAAAATCCGTCTGTTGTGACCAGATCGACCTTCGGATGATCGGCCCAGCGCGCCAACAGCGCGCGAAGCACTCGGGCCGAGGTGCTCTTGCCGACCGCCACAGATCCCGCGATGCCGATGATGAATGGCACCCGGTGATCTTTCCGCCCTAGAAACCGGTTCGTGACGGTATGAAGGTCCTGGGATGCTGCCACATAGAGGTTGACTAGTCTGGAGAGCGGCAAATAAATCTCCTCGACCTCGTCGAGCGAAAGATCGCCGATCAGCCCGCGCACCTGCTCCAGATCGCGCTCGACCAACGTCATCGGAGTATCCGCACGTAACTTGGCCCACTGAGCGCGGTCGAAAAGCCGGTAGGGAGAAAATTGCAGATTTGAACGCGCAGGCATGTCCGTCGTCTCAAGATCTTTCATGGTGCAGGCTTCACCCGCGCCGCTTTTTCAGCAACGCCGGAAATTTTCATCCGCTTGGTCAATGCATCGCAAACCTCCGTCCACTCGACCCCCCGAACCTCCAACAGCACCAGCAGATGGTAAATAACATCCGCCGCTTCCCCCACCAGCGCCGATGGCTCTGTCCCCAGCGCCGCGATCACCGTCTCGACCGCCTCTTCGCCGAACTTCCGGGCACAGCGCTCGGGGCCCGCATCCAGTAACTGACGGGTGTAGGAAGTTTCACCCGGCGCGTTCCGACGCGCCCGGATGGTCTCGACAAGCTTCGATATGACGGCATCGGACA
The DNA here is from genome assembly GCA_025359165.1 of Hyphomicrobiaceae bacterium. GTDB lineage: Bacteria > Pseudomonadota > Alphaproteobacteria > Rhizobiales > Hyphomicrobiaceae > JABFRJ01. The sequence goes on along the minus strand of JANYHG010000050.1, from coordinate 15,178 downwards.
TCAAGGTCGCCCACATCACAGTTCTGGTACTCGGACGCTACTCGAACACACGCCACCGGGTTCACGTCAAGTCGAGACGCGTTGTCAAACCCCGGCCAGTGCATTACTGGTGCTGCCTCGGTCAGAAAGATTCACGTGAAACATCAGTTGCTTATGATATCAGTGCCCGACTGTAGGTCCCAGTAACCGTTCGCGCAGATACTCCAGCTGATCGAAATTTCCGTACTTGATCATCAAAGTCCCGCTCTCACCGGAACCGCGCTTGATCTCGACCTTGAGCCCGAGCGTCTCCGCCAACATGTTCTCGAACGCCTTTGTATCGGCATCCTTCTCGCGCACGCGGCTGGGCGGCGGCGCGACGACGCCTTTGTCGATTTGCTGCATCAGCGCTTCGACATCGCGAACGTTCAAATCCTGCTCGATGATGCGGTGTGCCAGCACGTCGGCATCGACCCTCCCGACCAGCGCGCGCGCATGACCAGCCGTCAACCGGCCATCGGACACCATCGCTTGCACCGTTTCCGGCAGACGCAACAGCCGTATTGTATTGGCAAGATGGCTTCGGCTCTTGCCGATTTGCTCGGCCAATTGCTCCTGAGTATAATTGAAACGCTGGATCAACTCGTTGTAACCACTGGCTTCTTCGATCGCATTCAAGTCTTCGCGCTGAACGTTTTCGATGATCGCCATCTCGATCACATCGCGATCTTCCAACTCACGCACGATGACGGGCACCTGATGCAGGCCAGCGCGCTGCGAAGCCCGCCATCTCCGCTCACCCGCCACGATCTCGTATCCACCCGCAATCGGGTCCGCACGCACGATGATGGGCTGCACCAATCCATGCTGCTGTATCGACGCCGCCAATTCGAGCAGCTCGGGCTCCTTGAACTCTTTGCGCGGATTGAAACGACCACCGCGCAGCTGGTCTATCGGGACTACACGCTGTTCGCCTTCTTGCGGCAATCGCGGGTTCGCGATCGCTGTTTCACCGATCAGCGACGCCAGCCCGCGCCCGAGGCGGCCCTTCTGCAGTGGAGAATTCATGTCTTGCGGCAACTCCGGCAGCAACGCGCGCACATCAGAATGTCTAATTCGTCAGCCTATGCCGCCTGCATCGATTTCTCACGTGCGATGACTTCGCTGGCGAGCTGGATATAGGCTTGGCTTCCGATACAAGCGTGATCGTAGATCAGAATCGGCTGCCCGTGCGAAGGGGCTTCCGCGACCCTGATGTTACGAGGGATCACGGTTGTGTACACCTTCGACCCGAAATACGCCCGGACGCTGTCCGCGATTTCGCGCGAGAAGCCCGTCCGCTGATCATGCATCGTCAGAACGACGCCCTGAATTTCAAGCTTCGGATTGAGCGTAGCTTTGATTTGATCGACCGTTTCCTTGAGTTGCGACATCCCTTCGAGCGCGAAAAACTCGCACTGGATCGGCACCAGGACAGCATGGGCCGCAGTCAGGGCGTTGAGTGTCAGCAAGCTCAGCGAGGGCGGACAGTCGATCAACACGTAGTTGAACGGACGCCCGTCGAGAGCTTTCGATTGCTCGGCCGTCAGTTCCGCCAAAGCATCGCGCAATTTGTACGGCCGTCCCGTATCGCCCATCAGGTCCGACTCGAGGCTCACCAGATCGGAGTTCGCCGGCACGATCGATAGATTCGGCACTTTTGTGTGTATCGTGGCCTGCAAAACGCTGACCTGCCGCGTCAACACGTCGAACATCGTCAATGGCCGTGCCTCCGCTCCCACGCCGACCCCGGTGGACGCGTTGCCTTGCGGATCGAGATCGAGAATCAGCACCCTCTCGCCCGCTGCGGCCAGTGCAGTCCCCAGGTTGATGGCGGTCGTTGTCTTTCCGACCCCACCCTTCTGGTTGGAAATCGCCAGGATCCGGACCGGCGTCGCCATGAAATTTCCGGCTGCAGTATTGAAAGGTGATGTCGCCATGCTGATCACTCCGATCACTGGTCTAGTTTGCCGGGCCGGAAGAAATTTCCAGGCCGACCTGGCGCAATTTAGTCAACTTGACGATGCGTCCATCACTGCTCGTACGACTTGCAAGAAGTTCGCAGTCGAACTGCCAAGACTTCCGCGCCTCCGTGATTTCGACCTCGACATCCCGGCCTTTCAAAAGCAGCGCCAGCGTATCCGACCCGAAAAACGGATCGCACCACCCCAGCAATCGCTCCATCGGTGCCAAAGCACGCGCCGAAATCACGTCGACAGCTCCGACCTTAGCGGTGTTCGCTACCGTTTCGATGCGCTCGGTCACGATATCCACCGCAACCACTGATGCCAAAGCCGTTTGTCGCACCACTTCGCGCAGGAAAGCACACTTGCGCCCATCACTCTCGATCAGCGTCAGCCGCGATCCCTGCCGCTCGGCCAGCATGCACCCGATGACCAAGCCGGGAAAGCCACCGCCCGACCCGAGATCGAGCCACCGCAGGGCGCCATCGGGAACCTGATCCAGCAATTGCGCCGAATCGGCAAAATGGCGATGCCAAATGTCAGGCAGCGTGCTGGGCGCGACGAGATTGATGGTTTTTTGCCAGCGATGCAGCAGATCGGCATAGATCTCCAGTCGCTGCAGGGTTTCACGTGAAACCGCAAAACTCGCTGCGAATGCTGCACTTCCTGCAATATGATTCATACGGACGGCTCGTTGACGACCTGCATCTGCACCAAGTCCATTGCAGCCTCGTGACCAATCACGCGATGGCCGCCTTGCGACCGCCCTTGCGCAGCTGTGCAAGCACCAGCATCAATGCTGCAGGCGTCATCCCATCGATTTGACTCGCTTGCGCAAGAGTTGTCGGTCGATGCTTTCCGAGCTTGATGCGGATTTCGTTGGAAAGTCCGATCACCCCGTTGAAATCGAAATCTAACGGAATATCGATCCCCTCTTCGCGCTTAAGCGTAGCAATATCAAGTGTTTGCCTATCCACATAGGATGCATATTTCGCATCGATCGAGATTTGTTCTGCAATGCCCGGAGAAATAGCCGCCAGCTCGGGCCAGACCCTTGTCAAACGCGCAAAGTCAACGCCGGGATAGACCAGCATCTCAAACCCCGTCCGCCGCCGGCCGTCTCGGTTGATCTCCAGCCCGGCGCGCGCTGCCTCCGACGGCGTGAGCGACAGCGTTTCGAGGCGAGCACGCGCGCCCGACAGAGCCTCAGCCTTCGCTGTGTAGGCCTCGGCGCGCTCGCGCTTCACGCAACCGAGGTCGACACCCAACCGGGTCAACCGTGCGTCGGCGTTGTCGGCGCGAAGCCGCAACCGGTACTCGGCCCGCGAGGTGAACATCCTGTAGGGCTCGCTGACACCGCGCGTAACGAGATCGTCGATCATGACACCGAGGTAGGCGTCCGACCGCGAGAGCGTGAACGTCGCGGGCGACCCACCCATGCCGCCGGCCGCACCCGCCGCCAAGGCGGCATTAAGACCCGCGACGAGACCCTGACCCGCGGCCTCCTCGTAGCCGGTCGTGCCGTTGATCTGACCGGCAAGAAACAGCCCAGCAGCTTTCTTCGTCTGCAACGTCGGCAGCAGCTCCCGGGGATCGACGTGATCGTACTCGATGGCATACCCAGGCCGCAGTATGACGACAGTCTCCAACCCCGGAATGGTCCGCAGAAACTGCTCCTGAACGTCGACCGGCAGCGACGTCGACACCCCGTTGGGATAAACCGTGTCGTCGTCGAGTCCTTCCGGCTCAAGGAAGATCTGATGCCGCTCGCGGTCCGCAAACCGAACGACCTTGTATTCGATCGACGGACAGTAACGCGGACCAACGCTGCCGATTTGACCGGAGTACATCGGCGAACGATGCAGGTTCGCCTTGATGACGTCGTGGGTCCGGGGTGTGGTCTCCGTCACCCCACACGCGATCTGTGGCGTCGTGATCTTGTCAGTCAAGAACGAGAACGGCACAGGCGGCTCGTCCCCGTGTTGCATGTCCACGGCAGCCCAATCTATCGACCGGCCGTCCAGCCTCGCCGGTGTGCCCGTCTTCAGTCGACTAAGTTGCAAACCTATCGCCAACAACCTTTCGGACACGCCCAATGACGGCGCTTCGCCAACCCGACCTGCGGGGATTTTGGTTTCCCCGATGTGTATGAGACCATTGAGGAAGGTCCCGGTTGTCAACACAACAGATGACGAGTTGTACGCACGCCCATCGTTCAAGACGACGCCGGTCACGCGCAGATCGCGACCCGCGCCGGTCACGTTGAGATCGACGATGCCGCCCTCGATCACTTCGAGGTTCGGCAGTTCGCGCATTGCCGCCTGCATGGCCTGCCGGTAGAGTTTGCGGTCCGCCTGCGCGCGCGGCCCCTGCACCGCCGGGCCCCGCGATCGATTGAGGAGCCGGAACTGAATGCCGGCGGCATCCGCCACCCGGCCCATCAACCCGTCCAGGGCGTCGATCTCGCGAACCAGATGCCCTTTGCCCAAACCACCGATGGCAGGGTTGCACGACATTTCCCCGATCGTGTCGAACCTATGGGTGATCAACGCGGTTCGCGCCCCGAGCCGTGCAGAGGCCGCTGCGGCCTCTGACCCGGCATGTCCGCCGCCCACTACGATTACGTCAAAGCTCACGCCATCAACTCCAAGGCCGCCTCTGGACATCTGTCGACAGAAGCCGGTCAACCCGCTGTAGAAGCCGGATAACCCACAAAAACAGCAGAAAAACCATCAAATTCCAAACAAAACGACAGAACGAGCCTGACTCGCGAGTGTCCTGGACCTGCAAACGAGTGTCCTGGAGATTAAAGATACCGGAAAAAAAGAGTCCGTTTAATAGACCGGAGATAAATTAAAGGGTCCTGAAAACAACGCTGCAAACCTTTGATTCACAGCGTTTCACGTGAAACTATCCGCAATGATTAATCCATTGAAACTGAATCGATTCACGGCCTCCCGTCGAGAGTCGTTACAACTCATTTACCAATGCAAAATCTCCCGAATATCTCACCTAGAATTTCCTCCGCATCGACCCGGCCAACGAGTCTTCCGATGGCCCAAGACGCCAGCCGGAGATCTTCTGCTCGCAGCTCGAGGGCAGCTTTATCGCCGGAGCCGTAGGCAGCCAAGGCTTCGGCAGCAGCACCGATGTGCTGACGATGCCGTGCCGTTGTTATCAATGCGGCTTCGCCCCCTTGGGTCCGGAGCCGTGCCGCTTCGGCAATTTTCCTCTCCAAGTCGGCAATGCCAACCCCGGTCAGGGTGGAAATCTCGACCGTTGAATAGGGCACCGGGCCGGCAAAAACCCCCGCGGATGCGAGGTCGACCTTGTTCAAAACACGCAACGTCACTGCCTCTTGTCCCATCAAATCGGGAGGTAAATTCCACTGCGGATTTAAAGCATCCATCACCCAAAGCACCATTTGGGCGTCCCGGGCACGCGCCATTCCACGCCGAATTCCCTCCCGCTCGATATTTCCCTCCGCCTCCCGGACCCCTGCCGTATCGGTCAGAACCACGGCCAGCCCCCCGAGATTCAGCTGCAACTCGACGACATCGCGCGTAGTCCCGGCCTCGGCCGACACGATAGCCGCGTCACGCTTGGCTATTGCGTTGATAAGACTCGACTTTCCCACATTCGGAGGACCGGCGATGACGACCCGGAAGCCGTCACGCAGAATTTCTCCCCTGTGCTGGTCGGCGAGCGCCTCCTGCAGCGCGGCAGCCACCCGTGCAGCCAGCTTTCCCGCGTCCGCGACGGCGTGAGCGGACACGTCACCCTCGTCGGCAAAGTCGATGGCAGCCTCTACCAACGCCTGCGCACGCAGAAGATCGCCCCGCCAACCCTCGGCGGCGCGATGCAGGTCTCCAGACAATTGCTTGAGCGCTAACCGCCGCTGCGCTTCGGTCTCGGCTGCGATCAGATCAGCCAGGCCTTCTGCCTCGGTCAAATCGATCTTGCCGTGCTCGAAGGCGCGCCGCGTAAACTCGCCGGGTTCCGCCAGTCGATAATCGGGCAGTCGCCCGAGCGCCGCCAGCACCCCCGCCACGACAGCCCGCCCGCCGTGCACGTGAAGTTCGACGACATCTTCGCCCGTGAAACTTTTTGGGCCGGGAAACCAAAGCAGCAAGGCATCGTCCAGCGGCGAACCATCGTCAGGATCGACAAGGCTGACCCTGTGCGCCGTTCTAGGAGTCGTTACAACCTGAGCCACACGGGGCGCGACGAGGCGTGTCAGCGTCGCGTCGGCGTCGCCACCAGACACCCTGATGATCGCGACGCCGGCCCGGTCGTGCCCGCTCGAAAGCGCATAGATCGTACTCGACTGCCCGGTCATGACCGCACCCTGACGCAACACCACATCTGCACGCGCCGGAAGTTCTGCGCGCGACCTCTGAACCACCGTCACGCGAAAGTCGGCGTCGGGTCAACACGAAGACCGACGCGCCCTGAAACGAAAACGGCGGCCCGAACTTTCGTCCAGACCGCCGTCTTGATAGCTGAAAAACCCGAATGAACTACCTGTCGGCCGTCTGCTTGTTCATGGAGTCGAAGAACTCTCCGTTGGTCTTCGTAGCCTTCAGGCGGCCGATGAGGAACTCGATGGACTCCATCGCCCCCATCGGGTTGAGGATGCGCCGCAGCACATAGACCTTCTTGAGCTGATCGCCCGGCACCAGCAGGTCTTCCTTGCGCGTCCCGGACCGCGCCACGTCGATTGCCGGAAACACCCGTTTGTCGGAAACCTTGCGGTCGAGAATGATTTCCGAGTTACCGGTGCCCTTGAATTCTTCGAAGATCACTTCGTCCATGCGGCTACCGGTATCGATAAGCGCCGTCGCGATGATCGTCAGCGACCCGCCTTCCTCGATGTTGCGGGCGGCACCGAAAAACCGCTTCGGCCGCTGCAGGGCGTTGCTGTCGACACCGCCGGTCAGAACCTTGCCGGAGGACGGCACCACCGTATTGTAGGCGCGCCCAAGACGCGTAATCGAATCGAGCAGAATGATCACGTCCCGCTTGTGCTCGACCAGCCGCTTGGCCTTCTCGATCACCATTTCCGAAACTTGTACGTGCCGCGATGGCGGTTCGTCGAAGGTCGAAGAAATCACTTCGCCCTTCACCGAGCGCTGCATATCAGTGACTTCTTCCGGCCGCTCGTCGATCAGAAGTACGATCAGGAAGCACTCGGGATGGTTGACCGAAATGGAGTGCGCGATGTTTTGCAGAAGCACCGTTTTACCGGTCCGCGGCGGTGCCGAGATCAGTGCGCGTTGCCCCATGCCGATCGGCACCACCACGTCTATGACGCGTGCCGTCAGATCCTTGATGGTCGGATCCTCGATCTCCATCTTCATCCAACGCGTCGGGTACAACGGCGTCAAATTGTCGAAATGAACCTTGTGGCGCTGCTTGTCCGGGTCTTCGAAGTTGATCAGATTGACCTTGAGCAACGCAAAATAGCGTTCGCCATCTTTCGGACCGCGAATTTGACCTTCGACGGTATCGCCCGTCCTGAGTGCAAAACGCCTGATTTGCGAGGGTGACACGTAGATGTCGTCGGGCCCGGGAAGATAATTGGCATCTGGTGCCCGCAAAAACCCGAAGCCGTCAGGCAGCACTTCCACCACACCGGTGCCGATGATTTCGGTTTCCTGGGCGGCGAGCTGTTTGAGGATCGAGAACATCTGCTCTTGCTTGCGCATAGCGCTCGCATTTTCGACGCCGACTTGCTCGGCGAATGCCAACAGTTCCCCTGGCTTCTTTGCCTTGAGGTCCTGGAGCTTTATTTCTTTGATGCCGTCTTGCATGGCATATTTCCGAATGAATAAGGCGTGCGCGGTCCGAGGGCGGGAGACAGGGTGGAACCGGCATAACCAAAGTATGGGGAGGTGAGCTCTGTCGCGACCAAAACGGAGCAAGAGCACTCCGAGGTCATCGCCGCTTGGGCCGCGGCTCGACGTCAACCGGCGGCCTGTCGCCTATCCGATATCAACTCATGTGTAACAGACACCGACGACAAAACAAAGAAAAAAACCGTTCGGAGCGGTGTTTTCTGGTTACACCTGCGACACAACAAGCCAGAGTTAAGGCGCACGGCAACTTAAAACGGCTTCACGACGACAAGAATTACGATCAGCACCATCAGCAGGGTCGGTACCTCGTTCATGTACCGGTAAAATATTGCCGGCCGCTGGTTGACATCGTCGGCGAAGGATTTGATCCACCCACCCATCGCGCCATGTACGGCCGACAGCGCCACAACCAAGGCCACCTTCGTTATTGCCCAACCATCGCGGTGATATCCCATCTGCATCAGCAACACGGGCCCCGTGATCCAGGTCACGATCATCGCGGGTGTCATGATGAACCGGTACAACCGATATTCCATCACTTTGAACGTCGCGCTCTGCTCCGATCCCCTGGGCGTATCCGCGTGATAGACGAACAGCCGCGGCAGATAGAGCAAACCCGCCATCCACGAGATGACGGCGATGATATGCAACGCTTTTAGCCACAGCACGCCCATGCGACAGATATCCCGCGACCCATTTCACCGAAACTCAACCCAGCAGCGACTTGTCGCGCACCATCTCGACGAGTGCGGCGACATGCTCCGGCGGCGTATGCGGTACAATCCCGTGCCCGAGATTGAAGATGAACGGGTTCACACCCAATGTTTCGACGATTCGGCGGACTTGCGTACGCATGCGCTCACCACCCGCAACCAGCAACAGCGGGTCGAGATTGCCCTGAACCACAGTCTTGCCCGATAGGGACGAGCGGATCTGGCTGAGCGGCATCGCCGTATCGCACCCGACGGCATCTACGCCGGTTTCGCGGGCAAAGCGGACCCCGTGCACACCCGCCCCCCGGGGAAAACCAATGATCGGCACGTCGGGATGCCGCCGCTTCATCTCCGCGACCAGTGCCTTGGTCGGCGCAATCACCCAGCGATCGAACTGATCCTCCGGCAAGCTCCCGGCCCAACTGTCGAAAATCTGCAGTAGATCCGCTCCGGCACGCACTTGGCCGTCAAGATACGTGACCGACGCCGCGACCAACACGTCCATCAGCGCCTGAAATGCCGCCGGATCGCGATAGGCCATGCCCCGGGCAGCCGCCTGATCACTCGAGCCCTGCCCGCCGATCATATAGGTCGCCACAGTCCAGGGAGCACCACAGAAGCCGATCAACGCTGTTTCGGCAGGCAAGTCTTGCCGCAACCGCTGCACCGTCTCGGCCACCGTCGCAAAGATCTTGTCGGCACCGGCGAGCGACAGCTTCGCGATTGCGATGCCATCGGCCAACGGAACGAGCCTGGGACCCTCACCCTCGACAAACGAGACTTTCTGGCCGAGCGCATCCGGCACCACCAGAATATCCGAAAACAGGATCGCCGCGTCGAAGCCAAAGCGCCGGATCGGCTGCAGGGTCACCTCGGCAGCCATCGCAGGATTATAACATAGATCGAGAAAGCCACCCGCCTTCGCCCGCGTCGCCCGGTACTCCGGCAGATAGCGTCCAGCTTGCCGCATCAGCCAGACCGGTGGCGGCGACAGCGCTTCTCCATCGAACACCGAAAGCAATCGACGTGCTCGCTTCGGCTTGAGAGTGGTCTTCGTCGCTGGCATCACGTTTCGTCTTTTTCTTTAAATAAGACAGATTTTTTGAATCTTACTTCTATGACTCTTAGGCCGTGGATTGCGGGGATTCGTCATCGGCCCCCAGCCCATCCACAGCCCAGCGGCACCCGCACGCTACCGACACAAGATCTGCGATTCACGCCACGTCTCCTGCCTATGCGAGAAAGCCGGTATCGAGTCAAAGGCTTGCCGTCGATCCGCGATAAGCGATCATCTGCATATCAGGTGGACAACATCAGGACATCGCATCAAACATCATGCGATCCACAATCGCCCCGCATCTCTGTCCCAACGAGCCTCGACGGGGACAACTTTGTGGACAACCGCACAGCAAACCCCGCAAAGACCAACTTCGGCCTGCCTCGCTGCATAACTCAGGTTTTTGTCCACAGATGACCAACACCCTCCCGAGCTACTTCCATCTGCACCTTATCTCGGACTCGACGGGCGAAACCCTGACGACGATCGCCAAGGCGGCGGCCGTTCAGTATGCCAACATGCGGCCGATCGAGCACGTCCATCCGCTGATCCGGACCCGCCGGCAACTCGCCCGCGTACTGACCGAGATCGAGCAGGCCCCAGGCATCGTGCTCTATACGATCGTCAACGCGGAACTCATCGCCGAGATCGAGCGCCACTGCCGGCATGTCAAAGTGCCCAGCCTGCACGTGCTGATGCCGATCATGCAGATTTTCGAATCCTACCTGGGTGCGCCGCAGACGCCGATCGTCGCTGGACAGCATGTCGTCGACGCAGATTATTTCCGTCGTATCGATGCGCTCAATTTCACCATGCATCACGACGACGGCCGCCTGCCCGCCGACCTCAATCAGGCGGACATTGTACTGCTTGGGATTTCCAGAACGTCTAAAACGCCGACCAGCATTTATCTGGCGCAGAAAGGCTTCAAGACCACGAACCTGCCGCTGGTGCCCGGCATCGAAATCCCGAAGGCCCTGACCGAGCCGCACAGCGCATTTGTCGTCGGCCTCGTCGCCAGTGCCGAACGCATCGCAGAGATCCGGCGCAACCGCGTGCAACTGTTGGCGGACCGCGAACTCGGCGACTACGTCGATCGCAGCCAGATCGCCAACGAAATTGCTTACTCGCGCCGCCTCTTTCACAAGCACGGCTGGCCCCTGATCGACGTGACGCGTCGCTCGATCGAAGAAACCGCAGCCACCATCATCAAGATGCTGAGCGACAAGGATGCGACCGCAACGCGGGACGGCGCAACGGCGAATGGCCTTCCGGCGTCCGAAGACGGCTGAAACGGAAAGGCCACCCGCTGCGAACGGATGGCCTCTTGTTGAATACCGAACAGTCACAAGGAAGTTTAGCTTCCAGTGTCGAAACCGATCGTCTTGCGGTTGACGGTGAACCGCACCCAGAGGGTGATCAGGGCCTCGAGCGAGCTTGTGCAGATCATCAACAACAGCGCGTTCTGTGAGAACGTCGACAGTTTGATGATCCCCTGCAGCGCTTCCACGCCGACGATGGCACCGACGATGGCCGGCAAGATCGAACACAGCGTATCGCCGAAACCGATGCTCCGCGAATCGATCGCAGTCGAAAGCAGCGCGATCAATTGTGCCGCAAGATATCCGAGCACGATCCAGGCCAGCAGATAGTACCAGATCTTGGAGTTACCCTCGCCCGGTTCCCACGCGCTGAATTTGAAGAAGAAGATGCCACCAGCGACGGCGAGAAAAATAGCGAGCCCGATACTCATGAACGCTTCGAGTCGTTTGACGGGATGGATATGAGTTTGCACAGCCATTGCGATAGACCTTATTCCGTAATTCGCGAGAGCCGGTGAAGCTACGGCGCAGGCCCCCTCTGCGCACGACCGAACCTCTCTATAGCCGGTCCAGAATCTCACGCCTACAGCTTTATTGGCCCAGATTTATGACGCCTCGTCCGAAGTTCCGGTATCGAAGTCGGTTACGGCTGGGCGCACATGCGTCACTTGGGATCTCGATAGTCGCGTCGCTCCAACATCATGGCAATTCGCAAGAAGCGACCAAACCCGAAAATGGTTGCCATGATGAAGCCGTCAGCGCCGGACAGGAAATAGCGACGTACAAAGTAAGCTTTGAGAAAGTTGATCGGAAACTCGAACGGCAATCGCAGGACCAGCCCGAGCCGCGAGCGGGACTTTTGCGTGTCTGCCGCCAACTTGGAGGTAAAGTTGAACTTCGCGACCGCATGATGCCAATCACGCAAGCTATAGTGCCACAACGGATTTTTAAGGAGAACGGGCCGGTCGGGAACGTCGATTTCCAATTTGTCCCAATTGGGGTTGGGCCCCGTTCGCGCGATGCTCCGATCATAGATCAGCACCTGCTCGTGGCAAAATGGCCAACGGCCCGGCGTCGCGTGATGGGGGTGTATCCACGCTTTCCTGACGATGAACAGGCGCGCTGGGTCTTGCGCTGACAACGCTGCCCGGATTTCCGCAGCAAGCTCTGTCGTGATGATCTCGTCGGCATCCAACGAGAGCACGAAGCGGCGGGTGCACTTGTCCTCACCATACCGCCGCTGCGGCCCGAATCCGGGCCATGGATTGGTGTGCACTGTGGCCCCCAACCCTTTCGCTATCGCAACGGTCGCATCTTTCGAGCCGGCGTCGATGACCACGATCTCCGCATTCAGTGATGCGACCGACGCGATCGTCTTACCGATTCGATCGGCTTCGTTGAGGGTCCGGATCAGCACCGAAAGCGGCAACTCGGAGGCGCTCGCCATCAGAACGGCTCCTTGCGGAGGCCCGCGTAGTAAAGCTTTTTCTTTATTGCGCGCAACCACTTGAGTGGTCTGGATTTAGGTCTTGCGGGCATCGTCGGGTCGACGACGTTGCGTCCGTAACCGATATGCCTGGCAACGCCTGGGAGCAGGAAGGCCTGTCTCAGACCGTCTTTCTTCATGATGCCCGACATCTGATCCGGCTGCACACGGTTGAACGGCGCGTAACGGCGATAGGTCGCCAGGCTGATCAGCCCGGGGTTGGGTGACCAGGCATAATATTCCGGATGCGAATCGATCCGCATCACAAGAAATTTCTGGCTGGCGACGTCTGCGGCATCCGAGCGATTGCGGTATTTTTCCTTGATCTCGGCGATGTCCCGGACACAGACGTTTGCAACATCGGCACGGCTTTCCAGCATGGCGATCGCCGCTGCCCAATCGACGCTGCCGCTGAACGCCCAGTCGTCTTCAAGATGAAAGATGTACGGCGTCGTGACGTGAGAATAGAGGCGATCGATCGAACCCATGATGCCGAGCCGTGCTGCACCCGAAAGCACCGTTGCGTCGGGATAGGTAGCCGTCACGGCCGCGATGGTTGCAGCGTCGGTCGAGTCCTCCGAGATGAGCAACCGACCGCCAGGATTATGTGCCCGAAAACTCGTCAAAGTTTCCGCCAGCAGATCGAGACGTCCGCAGCTGGTGATGCAGATCGTAATCGTGTCGGGAACGGGTCTTACGTCCGATATGATTGAAGTCATTGCACGCGGTTGCCCCAAATTCACCGATCGATCGGATCGCTGCAGACGCTTCTAATCCAGGCCCGCGATACTGACGAGGCCCGCGACTGCTGTGTTCGATTTCGACCGTTATCGCAAATGTTTGTTTACCAGTGTTGCCTAGTCTCCAACACACTGTCGACGCAAACCCCGCCTACTCGGCTTGATCAGTGGGATGGGGTGTCCGCCGATAGCAACGAGTTTTGTTCTGAGTGGAAAGGCATCCGATGCCGCTTGGTTTTGGTACGCGTCTCGCCCGCGTCGGTTTGATTTCGTCGATCGGGCTGGCGTTTCTGTCGCCCGCCACTCCTGCGAAAGCCGCAGATGTTTGGCCAGGCACCGTCAAAGCCACGTACGATGTCAATTTCAATGGCTTGAACGTCGGAACCTACGAGTTCAATTCCACGCACGATGGCCATTCCTACAAACTTACCGGCAATGCGCAGCTGTCGCTTCTGCTCGGTGCGCTGCATTGGACGGGCGCGACCGAGACGACCGGCCACCTGACCGGCGAGACGGCCAAGCCATCGAAATTCGGTTTTGAATTCAAAGCGCAATCGAAGGCCGGTTCCACCCAGATGAGCTTCACCGACGATACGGTGACGCAAGTCCTTCACAACCCGCCGCCCAAGATCAAAGAAGGCGTCGTACCTGTCCAAGCGCAGCATCTCAAAGGCGTTCTCGATCCTCTGACAGCGGTGTTGGCGATTTCGCGGGGCTCTTCCGGCAACCCTTGCACCCGTCGCATTCCGATCTACGACGGCATACAGTGCTTCGATCTGATACTCTCTCCCAAAGACCAGGTCCAACTTCACGATCAGCGGCCGTCCGGACAGCCCGCCACAGGTTACGTGTGCCGCGTGCGATACGTCCCGATCGCTGGCTACAAACCCGACGACGGCACGAAATATCTTGCGCAAAACAACGATATCGAAATTGTTCTGCGGCCCCTGCCGAGCGCCAACATTTTCGTGCCGCACAGCATTACGATCCCCACAATGGCCGGCAATGCGACGCTTATGGCGCGACGTGTCAACGTCGTGTCGAATGGTCAGCAGCAGATCGCGCTTGTTCCCTGAGCCGCCTTGGCGATGAACTGGCCATCGTGCCAGTTGAGAGCCGTTCAAAACTTCGATGGCCACTGTTTTTACGACTCTGGCTTGATCTTCGCCCCCCTCGGTGCGATGGCTCTCCGGCGCCCAAGCTGGGGCCGCGTTTGAGACGATCATATGAACTTCGATAAAGCCGCCCGCATCCGCAACGTAACTGCGGTTCTCGGTCCGACGAATACCGGCAAGACGCATCTGGCCATCGAGCGGATGCTGGGCCACAACACCGGGCTGATCGGTCTTCCGCTTCGTCTTTTGGCGCGCGAAGTCTACGATCGCGTGGTGGCCAAGGCTGGCATCGCGAACGTCGCGCTGATTACAGGCGAAGAGAAGATAAAGCCGGACAACGCCCGCTATTGGGTGTGCACCGTCGAGGCGATGCCACGTGATCTGGATGTCGATTTTCTCGCGATAGACGAGATTCAGCTCGCTGCCGATCCCGATCGCGGCCATGTCTTCACCGACCGGCTTCTGAACGCACGCGGCCGTCAGGAAACGTTGATGCTCGGCGCAGGCACCATGCGTGACGCCATTGCCGACTTGATTCCAGGCGCCAATTTCATTTCCCGTCCGCGCTTGTCGAAATTGACCTATGCCGGCGAGAAGAAACTGACGCGTCTGCCGCCGCGCTCGGCCATTGTCGCATTCTCGGCCGCCGACGTTTACCAGTTGGCAGAAGTCATCCGGCAGCAACGCGGCGGTGCCGCCGTGGTCATCGGCGCTTTGAGCCCGCGCACGCGCAATGCCCAGGTTGCCTTGTTCCAGAACGGCGACGTCGATTTCCTGGTCGCCACCGACGCGATCGGCATGGGCCTGAACCTCGCTGTCGATCACGTCGCGCTCGCGGCCACGCGCAAATTCGATGGCCAGGTTATTCGCGACCTGACGCCGGCGGAACTGGCACAGGTCGCAGG
>JANYHG010000021.1 GCA_025359165.1 Hyphomicrobiaceae bacterium | reverse complement strand
TTGGGTCAAGCGTTCTGGCGCGACCCAACTTGGCGCACGTCGATTAATTCATTACAATCCTGTTCGACGTGGTTTGTATCCCGACGCGCGCCATTGGCCAATTTTCAGTTTGAGTCGGGCGAGGCGTCTCCGATCCCTATTGGGGCTCAGACAAGATGCCGTCGCTGCTCTCCCACGTTGGGTCGCGCTGAAACGCTTGACCCAACCTACGTCCTGAGCGTGCTGCGGCTCCAAACATTGCCCCTCAATAGCGCAACTGATTGTTCTGCATTATCTGTTGGGGTGTGAGTTCGCGATATTGCATGGGTTTGCCGGCGGGAGCCGAGACCTTGTAGCCGAAGGCGATCTGGCTTTCCTGATCGGGGGCCAGCGTCAGATCCCAGGCGACGGTGCCACGGCGATCGTTGAAGTCTTTTTTGGTCGGCTGCGGCTTGAAGGTGGCGTCGACCTTGATGTCCTGCTGCATCGAGACGGGGATGCGATCGAGCACCTGCACGGCGATGGTGTTGGCGCGCAGATTCCTGACCGTGATCGTATAGTTGCGCTCCTCGGCACGCGTCGCGGTGAACACGCCGCTCTCGCCCTTCTTGTCCTCCTGCACCACACGCTTAACCTTGACGAGATCGTCGGCACCAAAGCCCAGCTCGTGATCTTCGCCCGCCGCCAGTTGCGGTATGTGACCTTGACCGGCGAACGTGCCGTCACGAAACAGCGAGACGCTGCCGGGCAGAATCGGGCCGCTAGTTTTGGCGAGTGTCAGCTTGGCGTAGAGATAGGCGAGCGGATCGAGGCGCGGGACGGTGCGCACGACCAGCGACGGGTCGAGATCTTCGCTGCCGATCTGCACCCGTTTCTGTTCGCCCGTGGCCGGTACCGACACCTTGCCCGGGATGCCATAGAGCGCCTGGAAACTTTGTGTGTCGGTCGTGGCGGCGACCTCAGTTGCCACCTTGGCGACTTCATCCTTCAGGTCGGCGCGCTCTTCCATCGAAGCCGCTTTCGAGCGCATGGCACCGGCCGCCATCGGAGCTGGGGCGGCTACCATCGGAGCCGGCATCGGCGGACGCTCGGGCTGATAGTCGACACTCAACATCTGCAGCTCGGGCGCGGACGTCGCCGCGGCTGGCCGAGTTGTCGAGAGCGTGAGCGCGATGTCGTCCCAGCTCTCGCCGGAACGCTGCTGGATGGAGGCGCGGCGGATCAATTGCAGCTTGGCGGTCTGGCCCTTGGCACCGGTCGCAAGTCGCGCGTCGTAAAATGGCGTCCAGCCAGCGCTCGCTACCTGATAGCGAACGATCAACTCGGCGTCCGTGGTCGCGGCGGCGTTGACGAACACTTTCACCTCGGTTCGCGCGTCGGGTGCCGGTGCGAGCGTCGCAAGCTTCTTGCCGAGGTCTTCGATCTGCCGGTCGGTGTCGCGGACTTTGACGGTGGTGTCCAGAATGGCGCGCTGGGCTGCGGCTGTTTTTTCCGCCACCAAGGCCAGCAGCTTGGACCAGTCGGGCTCCGGTGCGGACGCGCCTGACATGATCGGCCGCGTCGGCAACTGTGTGAGTGCCGTGATCATTGCTTTTTGTGCCTCGGCGGCCTGAATGTCGGCTTGCAGCACCAGCTTCTGATCCCTCAGTTTCTCGATCTGAGTCTCCAGGTCGCGGCGCTGGGACGCCACCGCCACGCTGTCCGCACGTGGCACCGAAACGCGCCGGCTATCGACAGAACCGATCTGCAATTGGCCACCGACCGCTTTGCCTTCGACCCGGATCGACTGCGGCAACGCACCGGCCGGCAGGTCGTTTAGCAGAACCGCATGTTCGCCGGGTTCGAGTTTGAGTTTGGTGGTGCGCGCGATCTCCGCGCCTGATGGGTACACAGTCACGGCGTCGATCTTCGATGTCGCCGCCACGTCGGCAGCCTGTGCCTCGGTGAGTGCAAGGCTCGCGAGCGAAAGCGCAATCAAAGATATGGACAACGGCATAAGCTGGGTCAGGCGCATGGCAGACTCCTAGGGGAGTGGTGAGTTGCAGCTCGGTTGGCAAATACTCGTTCGTCGTGCTTCTGATCGGAAAACCGCCTCACACTTTTCCGGAAGCACTTCTGTTCGTCGTGCTTCTGATCGGAAAACCGCTCCACACTTTTCCGGAAGCACTCTCTTGCCGACTTGCAGAGCCATTGCGCCGCCTTTGAGGCGATAACGGAGCATAATGGAGGTATCTGGATGGGCGAGCCGAGGTTGACACCGTATGCACCCGCTTGCTCTATGCCGCCACTTGGCACACGCGCGCGTCCACGCGCCCACTTCGGTTCGCACAATGTCCAACGCCCCTGCTGCTCCACGTCCCGTCCGCTCGCATCGTGCGACGGGGTTCCAAGGCGTCGTGCGCGTGCCGGGCGACAAGTCGATTTCGCATCGCGCTCTGATGTTCGGCGCGTTGGCGTCCGGTCGCACGCGCATCACCGGATTGCTGGAGGGGGAAGACGTCGTCAACACCGCAAAGGTGGTGGAACTGCTCGGCTGTCCCGCGCGCAAAGCGGGTGACGTATGGGAAGTTCTCGGCCGTGGCGTCGGCGGGCTCGCACAACCGGCGTCAGATCTCGAGTTTGGCAACTCCGGCACAGGCTGCCGCCTGATGATGGGCGTCGTGGCCGGCCACGACGTACAAGTAAAAATGACGGGCGACGCCTCGCTTTCGAAGCGGCCGATGCGCCGCGTGCTCGATCCGCTCAAGACCATGGGCGTCAAGATCGTCGACGATCGCGCCACGTTGCCGCTGGTGTTGCGCGGCTCGTCGCGGCTGATCCCCATCGTTTACGAAACCCCGGTGCCGAGCGCGCAGGTCAAATCCGCAGTGCTGCTGGCAGGGTTGGCGGCGGCGGGCGCGACGACGGTGATCGAAAAAGAAGCCACGCGCGATCATACCGAACGCATGTTGCGCTACTTCGGAGCCGAGATCGCGACCGAGCGCCGCAACGGCAAAACGGCGATCACGGTCAAGGGGCACGCCGAACTCGTGGGCCGCGATGTGACCGTGCCTGGCGATCCCTCGTCGGCGGCGTTCGTGGCGGCGGCTGCGGCGATCGTGCCTGGGGCCGACGTGACGATCCAGGGTGTGCTGGTCAACGAAACGCGCACCGGCTTCTACACCACGCTGCAGGAGATGGGCTGCGATGTAACCTATCTCAATGCGCGCGAAGAAAACGGCGAGCCGATCGCCGATATCCGCGTGCGTCAGGCGAAACTGACGGGTGTTCGCGTGCCGCCCGCGCGTGCACCAAGCATGATCGACGAGTATCCGGTGCTCGCGTGCGTCGCCGCCTTCGCCAGCGGCGAAACGCGCATGGAAGGTCTCGGCGAGTTGAAGGTGAAAGAGAGCGACCGTCTTGCAGCGACGGTCGATGGTCTCGCGGCCAACGGCGTCCCGGCCCGCGTCGACGGCGAAACCATGATCGTCGTGGGCAGCGCATCCGTGCGCGGCGGCGGCACTGTCGCGACCCATATGGATCACCGCATCGCGATGGCATTCCTGATCCTGGGGCTGGGTGCCGATGCACCCGTGACCATCGATGATATCACCTACGTCGCGACCAGCTTTCCAACATTTCAAAGTTTGATGGCGGGCATGGGGGCAAGGTTCGAAGCGGTGTGAGGGCAACGTCGGTTGCTCGATCGTGATTGGTTTTGACTGCTGTTGTCGCGAAGCCATGATGGGTGGGAAATCTTGGGATAAGCTGGTGTTTGCTCGCGCCAGATCGAGCGGGCTATGAAATAAACGCGTATCTCTTTCGTCATTTCATTTCGGAGCCCATCGATGCGCACTCTCATGTCACTGGCGGCAGCCGTCGCCATCGCGGCCGCTTTCGCGGCGGCACCGGCCGAAGCTAAAACCTGCTTCAAGAAAGCTGCTGAGGGCACCTCGGCTACCGAGTACCTCGCCAAATTCCAGGTCGACGCGGCGTTGCTGCAAGCCACCGACTGGTCGATCTATTTCACCTACATCGGCAACAACGGCACGCCCGGCTACTCGTTCGGTCCGCGCACCTACAAGTGCGCTCCCGGCGGTGCTGGCGTGCAGTGCACCGGCTCGGCGACACTCTGCAAGCTCTGATGTGAGCAAGCCCTGATCGATCATGAGTGCTTGACCTCTCCGGCAAACCTGTCGCTTAGTCCGCGCGCCAGCCGGCTGGACGGTCGCTGACGCAGTTTGCCGCCGCAAGGGGGTGGGCTGCGGCAGAGGAAAGTCCGGGCTCCATGGACGAACGGTGGCGGCTAACGGCCGCCGGGGGTGACCCTAGAGACAGTGCCACAGAAAACAGACCGCCTGGCCACATCGCAAGAGGGGGTTAGGTAAGGGTGAAACGGTGGGGTAAGAGCCCACCGCACCTCTGGCGACAGAGGTGGCACGGCAAACCTCACCGGGAGCAAGACCAAATAGGAGTGGGCGCGCGGGCGTCGGGCAACCGATGCGCCACGGAACTGGTTCAGGTTCTCACTCGGGTTGGTTGCTCGAGGTGTGACGCAAGTCACATCCCAGACGAATGACCGTCCAGGAGTAGAAGCTTGCTTCTACTCCGGACAAAACCCGGCTTACAGGCCGGCTGGCAAATTCATTCAGATGCGTTCGCTGAGGCAGGCGTCGGTTCAGGTTGCGGCCACCTGGACATGCGCCAGAAGCGTGCCTTGGGTGACTTGTGCGCCTTCGGCGACGGGCAGTTTATCGACGGTGCCGGCGACGGCTGCAGCGATGACGTATTCCATCTTCATGGCTTCGACGACGGCGACCTTGTCACCTTTCTCGACAGTAGCCCCTATGCCTACGAACAGCTTCGCTACGCGGCCATTGATCGGTGCGCGGATCGCGCCGCTGGCGGCACCGTCGTCGACGTCGGAAGCGTCGTAGGCAGGTTTGCGCAAAGTGGTCTGGGTGCCATAAGCGAGAACGTGCAAGGTACCGGGGGCAGGACTGAATTCTTCATACGATAAATCGATTCCCTCGTCGGGTACGCCGCTTTCGGTGAGTTCAGCCCAGCCGTCGTCCTGCCAAATGACGCCGAGCGACATGGGGGCGCCGTCGACCTCGACTGCAATTGATTGGCGACGATGGGGACCCAGCTGAAATGCGTCGGCGGCGGACCACGGCGTCAATGGAGCGTGAGCATCGACCGTAGCTTTGGACCCGGCACGAACGTGATCGAGCCACGTCGACAGTCCGATGGACAGTGCGGTGCGGGTATCGGGTTTTTCGGCGAGCTTATCGAGGTCGCGGGCGATCAGTCCGGTGTCCATTCGCCCGGACACGACGCCAGGGTCGGACAGCAAGCGCGCTAGAAACGTCTGGTTGGTGTGAGGCCCGGCGACCCGCGTATCGAGGGTGGCTTTGCAGAGATCGGCAAGTGCGGTCGGACGATCAGGCCGGTGCACAATGAGTTTGGCGATCATCGAGTCGTAGTAGGGGGACACAACGCTGCCGCTGACAACGCCGGTTTCAGTGCGCAAGGCTGCCATATCAGCGGTGGCGAACAGCGCGATCTTGCCGACACTCGGCATGAAACCCTTGCTCGGGTCTTCTGCACAAAGCCTGACTTCAATGGCGTGGCCGGTCATGGCGATGGCGGATTGGGCGAGGGGGAGTTTCTCGCCAGCCGCGACACGAAATTGCCATTCGACGAGATCCAGCCCGGTGATTGCTTCGGTGACGGGATGCTCGACCTGTAAACGGGTATTCATTTCGATGAAATACCACTTGGCGTTTTCATCGAGTGTGCCACCTTCGACCAGAAATTCGACGGTGCCAGCGCCGGTGTAGTCGACGGATTTTGAGAGTTTGACGGCGGCGGCGCACATCTTTTCACGTAACGCGGCGCTCATGCCGGGAGCGGGCGCTTCTTCGATCACTTTCTGATTGCGACGCTGTAGCGTGCAGTCGCGCTCGAACAGATGCACGACATTGCCCGTGGTGTCGCCAAACACCTGTACCTCGATATGGCGGGGGCGCACGACGACCTTTTCGATCAGCACATGAGCGTTGCCGAACGCGCTCGCCGCCTCGCGTTGAGCGCTGTCGAGCATGTCGCCCATCTGCGATTCGCTCTCGACCAACCGCATGCCGCGGCCGCCGCCACCTGCAACGGCCTTGATCATGACGGGATAGCCGACTTTGGCGGCTTCCTTGGCCAGCGACTTCGCGTCCTGTTTCTCGCCTTGATAGCCTGGTACCACTGGCACGGACGCCTTGATCGCAATCTCCTTGGCTGCCGCCTTGCCGCCGAGTGCGCGCATCGCGGCTCCGGTCGGGCCAATGAAAATGATGCCGGCTGTCGCGCAGGCGTCGGGCAGTTCGGCGTTCTCAGACAAAAATCCGTAGCCGGGATGGATCGCGTCGGCACCGGTGGCTTTCGCAGCCGCGATGATCTTGTCGATGCGCAAGTAACTTTCGGTGGCGGGCGACGGACCGATGTGCACCGCCTCGTCGCACATGCGCACATGCAGCGCGTTCGCGTCAGCATCGGAGTAGACCGCCACAGTCGCGATGCCCATTCTTGCTGCCGTCCGTGCGATGCGGCAGGCAATTTCACCACGGTTGGCGATCAGTATTTTTTTGAGCATGGGCGTGTGCCGACTTGTTTGGGTGGAGGAGCGTCGGTGCGGAGCACCACTCCGCGATGACGCGGCTTTGACGGAAAAAGTTGTAATGCCAGCTACTTCGCTTGGCAGAAGCCTTGATATTGGCCGATGACCGGCTGGCCGAGTACGCCGAAGTGGCGCGAGTGAACGGCAGGGAAGGCTCCCTTGGCGTCGTCACGATCGTAGACGGTTGTCATGTTGAGGAAGCCTTCGCCGACCACCTCGAGGAAGTGCAGCGCATTGACTGCCCGCACCACCCGCAAGGGGCGCGCGCCTACCGGCGTCACGAGGTCTGCGCTCTGGATTTCGGCATTTATATTGCCGATCTCGAAGGTGATAGGGCTTGCTTGCTCCGGCTTGAACGACCCGGCGGCGTAACTGAACGCTGCCCCCTTGTCGAAAGTGCAAGAAAAGGCCTTCTCGTCCTCGGCCCGTGCCCACGTCGGGACGCAGAGAACCATTCCGAGCGTCAGGCAATGTCGCAAACTCATACGTCAGCATCTCCATGTTTTGGCCTCACGCGCTCGTCGCGCTCCGGCCGGGGCGGGCTACCGCCCGACGCCGGTCGGCTACGGCTTCGCAAGTTCCCGGTGCATCCCCATGGGCCGCTTGGGTAATGAGTATCGGCTTTGTGCCGCAGGCGCTAGCCGTCGCCGGTAGGCGTCCCGGCCGGAGCGCCCTTTCGCGCGTGAGGCTCAAACAAGCCCTTGCTTCTCCGACCATGTCGGTTATAAGCACCAAAAAGGGCGCTGCCTCACGAGGGTGGAACGCCCTTTTTTCGTGTCCGGCATAAGCGCCGACACCCAGGACTCGAGGACTGGCGCTGCGCCAGGAGATCATTATGGCAAACGTTGTCGTCATGGGCGCCCAATGGGGCGACGAAGGCAAAGGCAAGATCGTCGACTGGCTCTCGGAGCGTGCCGACATCATCGTCCGGTTTCAGGGCGGCCACAACGCTGGCCATACCCTCGTAATCAATGGCGTTACCTACAAGCTGGCGTTGCTTCCGTCGGGGGTCGTGCGAAAGGGCAAGCTGTCGGTTATCGGCAACGGCGTGGTGGTCGATCCGTGGCATCTCGCCAAGGAAATCGAAGGCATCCGGGCGCAAGGCGTGCACGTCGGCCCGGACAATCTGAAAGTCGCCGAGAACGCCACGCTGATTTTACCGCTCCACCGCGAACTCGATCAACTGCGCGAGGAATCGGCTGGCGCGCAGAAGATCGGCACGACAGGTCGGGGTATTGGGCCGGCCTACGAGGACAAGGTCGGACGGCGCGCGATCCGCGTGCAGGATCTGCGGAACCTGGAGAACCTCGGCCCGAAAATCGACCGGCTACTGGTGCACCACAACGCGCTGCGGCGCGGGCTCGGGCAGCCCGAGATCTCCAAGGATGCGCTGACAGCAGACCTCACGGCTATCGCGCCATCCATCATCCCCTACATCGATACGGTGTGGGCGCTGCTCGATGACGCGCGGCAGAAGGGGAAACGCATTCTATTCGAGGGCGCACAAGGCGCGCTGCTCGATATCGATCACGGCACGTATCCGTACGTGACTTCGTCGAACACCATCGCGGCCCAGGCTGCGGCAGGTTCAGGCATCGGCCCCAAGGCCATCGGTACAGTTCTTGGCTTGGCGAAGGCTTACACGACGCGTGTTGGTTCGGGGCCATTCCCGACCGAGTTGCACGACGAGATCGGCGAACTGATCGGTCAGCGTGGCAAGGAATTCGGTGTCAACACGGGCCGCAAACGTCGCTGCGGCTGGTTCGATGCCGTCCTCGTGCGCCAGATCGTCAAGGTTGCCGGCATCGACGGGATCGCTTTGACCAAGCTCGACATCCTCGATCCGCTCACGGAGCTGAAAATTTGCGTCGGCTACGATCTCGACGGGAAGCGTTATGACCGTCTTCCCGCCGGTATGAATGAGCAGTCGCGCGTTAAGCCGATCTACGAGACGCTGCCCGGCTGGCAGTCCTCGACAGCCGGGAAGCGCAGCTGGGGCGACTTACCCGCCGCAGCCATCAAATACGTCAAGCGGATCGAGGAACTGATCGGCTGCCCGGTGACGCTGCTTTCGACCTCGCCGGAACGCGACGACACGATCCTCATGAGCGACCCATTCCTGGGATGAGTTCGGTAAGGCGATGATTTGCAGCCCGTGCCAGATGAACGGGACGGGTTGTGAACTCGACCGCCTAGCGACGACGATGTTTGGTTTTAGTTACGGCTTCTTGCATTTTTCGCCGGATACAGCACCTTAGCGTCGACTGCAGCGCGCGCTCCGGAACCGCATGGAACTCGATATCCTCGATCTGACGTCGTTTTATGCGAGCCCGCTCGGTGGGGTCGCACGACGGATCATCGCGCAAAAAGTCCGGCACCATTGGGCGCGCGCGGAGGGCGAAACGCTGATCGCGCTGGGCTTCGGGACGCCATATCTCGGCTCGTATCGCGGCGAAGTGCGCAGGCTCGGCGCGATGATGCCGGCGCATCAAGGGGCACTCGTATGGCCGCCGACGGGTCCGGTCAACACGGTGCTGGTGGACGAAGGGCGGCTGCCGCTGGCCGATAATTCGGTCGACAAGCTATTGGCTGTGCATTGCCTCGAACTCTCCGAACAGGCGCGCCCGCTGCTACGCGAGATGTGGCGTGTGCTAGCCCCCGAGGGGCAGTTGCTGCTGATCGTGCCCAACCGCAACGGCGTGTGGGCGCGGCGTGAGGCGACGCCGTTCGGGCATGGCCAGCCCTACAGTCGAATGCAGCTTGAACGGCTGCTGCACGATGTATTCTTCACACCGACCCGCTGGTCTACGGCGTTGCATGCGCTGCCCATTGGCCATCGTCTCGGCGTGCGCTGGGCCCCGGCGCTTGAGCGCTTCGGGGCGCGGCTGTGGCCGGGGTTGTCAGGCGTTATTCTCGTCGAAGCGCGCAAGGAGGTGGCCAGCGCCATCCCTGCAGGGGTTCCCGCAAAGCGCGCGCCGCGACTGGCGACCGCAGAAGGCTTGGTGTCGCGACGTCACCTCAGCGATGGCGCGGCTGCGTCGACTGGGTGAGCGCTATCGCGAGTTCCGTGGCGTCAACAAAAACACGGCGCGCTCGCCGAGGAAATTGTGCGCGGTGATCGGGAGCCAGGTGCCGAGTTGCTGACCTGAGGCGTTGAACGCCACCTTGCGTTCTACCCGCGCATCCAACACATCCGTCAGCGCCACAAAGTCCTTGATGGTGCAGAGGTGGCCGTTGGGACTTTCGTACCACGCATCCGGCAGGTTCGGCGTGACCGGCATGCGACCGTGCATGAGCAGTTGCTGGCGGACTTTCCAGTGTCCGAAATTCGGGAACGAAACGATAGCGTGCCGCGCGATGCGGAGCAGATTTTCGAGTACGCGCTTGGGCTGCCGCGTGGCCTGAATGGTGAGCGAGAGAATGGCATAATCGAATGCGGCGTCGGGGTATTCGGAGAGGTCGCGATCGGCGTCGCCTTGAATGACCGATAGTCCGCCCGCCACACACGCATTGACGCGATCGCGTGCGACTTCGATGCCGCGCCCGTCGACCTGCCGCCGCTCGGCGAGGAGGTGCAACAATGCCCCGTCGCCGCATCCGACATCGAGTACGCGCGATCCCGGCCGCACCATTTCGGTAATCAGAAGGTGATCGACGCGCGGTGTCGCAGACGTCGGATGGGGCGACTGTTGCAGCATCAGGTGGCCTCTCGTGCTGGCGCGATGCCGTGACGTTCGGCAGCAGAGTTTATGAAGCCTGTGATCGTCGCGAACAGCTCCGCTTCTTCGAGCAGAAATGCGTCGTGGCCTTTGCTGCTCTCGATTTCGACGAACGAAACGTTGGCTGCGACCGCGTTCAGCGCCTGTACGATGGCGCGGCTTTCGCGTGTCGGATACAGCCAGTCCGACGTGAATGACACCACACAAAATCGCGTTTTTGTGCCACGGAATGCATTCGCGAGAATGCCACCGTGCTCGGTCTTGAGATCGAAGTAGTCTAGAGCGCGCGTGATGTAGAGATAGCTGTTGGCGTCGAAGCGGTCGACAAAGGTCGAGCCCTGGTAACGCAGATAACTTTCGACCTGGAAATCGGCATCGAAGGAAAATGTCTTGCTATGGCGTGCCTGCAGGTTGCGGCCGAATTTATCCTGGAGCGCATCCTCGCTGAGGTAAGTGATGTGCGCCGCCATCCGCGCCACCGCCAGCCCATTGCGAGGACTGGCGCCCGCCTCGAGATAGCGCCCGCCGCGCCATTCCGGATCCGCCATCACGGCCTGTCGTCCGACTTCGTGGAATGCGATATTCTGCGCAGAATGCCAGGCCGCCGTGGCGATCGGCACGGCGGAGAAAACGCGGTCACCGTGGCTTGCCGCCCATTCCAGCACCTGCATGCCGCCCATCGAGCCGCCGATCACCGAGAACAATTGCCCGATGCCGAGCCTATCGATCAAGCGCACCTGCGCGTCGACCATGTCGCCGATAGTGATCACCGGAAATTCCAGGCCGTAAGCTTTGCCAGTGGTCGGATTGATCGAGGCGGGGCCGGTCGATCCCATGCAGCCGCCGATGACGTTCGAGCAGATGACGAAAAAGCGATCGGTATCGATCGGACGGCCGGGTCCGACCAGCGTCACCCACCAGCCTGGCTTGCCGGTAATCGGATGTTCGCTCGCCACGTACTGGTCCGCCGTCAGGGCGTGACAGATGAGGATCGCGTTGGTCTTGTCCGCATTCAAGGTGCCGTAGGTCTGGTAGGCGATGTCGAACGGTGCCAGCGATTTTTCGCAGTCGAGCACCAATGGCGTGCTGTCGTCGAAATGGGCGATCAGGGGCGCGCCTCCGCGAGCTGCAGACCCAGTTGCGACGCGTAAATCACGTTCTGTAACGGCAACGGAACGATCTTCGGCCATGACGCACCTCCCGTAGCGACCCGACGCGGGTCACCACTCGAACACCAGCCGGACACAAGGGGAGGAACCGGAACACCTGACGGGTGGATCGGCCCTTTAGCGAATTATTTAACGTGGCTGCAAGCCGGCCGGCCAAATCACCACGATACCTGGATTTTTTGTAGCTTCAGTTCACCCGGCGCGTCAAGCGGGCCTCGCCGAACCGAAGTGCTGCAAGCTTGATGCGGCGCATCGAGTCGACGACCGCCGGACTGAACGCAGGCGCGCGCGGGCGTGACGGAGACTGTGCGGGCACCGGTGCCTCGACGCCCGAGAGGCGGCGACTTTCAATGATGTGGGCTGCCCACAGACTGGCCGCGCAGACCGTTGCCGCGCCGACCATATCGATCAAGTGGTGTCCGCCGATGGGAAGCGAGGTCAATACGACCAGTGCTGTAAACACCGCGTTGAAAGGTCCAATCCAGCGAAGCCGCCATGTCGCCCAACCCGCCGTGATCGCGACGATGGCATGGTAGGACGGGAAGGTGATGATACCATCCCACCGGACGGCGGAAAGATCGCGAAGCGAGCCGTTGCGCAAAGCGGCCACGTCGTGGAGGTGGCCCGAAACACTGATGTGCTCGCGAATGTGCCCAACTTCAGCTGACGTCAGCCCGTAGAAACTATAAGCGCCCAGGGCGGGAAACAGCGCGGAAAGTACGACCAGCACGACGGTGGCAATCAGCAGCCCCGTGAAAAAACTATTCAGTCGTACGAGATCGCGTGTGGCGGCGAGCGCCAGCGAGGCGATGAGAACCTGTACGATGGACGCGCGATAGATGAGATTCGACGTCCAAGCGAGCCAGTCGTTCGCGGCGAAGATTTTTTGCAGCCAGCGCCAATCGAAGCCGATTGCTTCATCCAGCATTGCGAGTTGCGCGTCGACCAACGGCATATTGAAACCGGCCGCGATATAACTGGCCGGCAGCAAAATCACGACCATCGTCGCCCAGAAACCGCACAACGCGAGCGGTTCGACGACCGCCGGTGCCTTGAGGACGTTATGAGCGAGTATCGCGAGAACCATCAGGGCGCACGCAAACCACAAAATGGCGAAAACATCCGGGCCCGGCGCCGAAAAGCCGAGCCGGCTGCCCGCCACGCACGTTGCCGCCCCCGAAGCAGCCAGGATAACCCAGACGAGGGGGTTGGGCGTTGGCGGCAAAAAGCGCATCAGTTGCCGCCCCCTTGCTGACCTTCCGTGCTGCCGCCGCTTTCGGAGAATTTCACTTTGGCCGACGATGCCTTGATATTCGATTCCAGGAAGTTCGCATCGTCGCCGACGGTGATGGTTGGGTTGCATTGGGGACTGCAGGCATATGTGCTGCGGTTGACGCCCTTCATGACGTTCACGACGCCGACCTCATCGCGCATCACCGTCAATCGCTGGTCCTGGATGACGTTCCGTTCGGCATCGAGCGCGATCACGTTGGTGATGCCGAAGCTTTTGCCGGTCACGACCAGGATATTTCCGGATTGGATCGTGACATCAGCGATCGTCGGGTTGCCGATGATAATTTCGGCTGCGGGCCGGTCCAGTCGTAGAATCTGCGATTGGTCGAACTTGACGATGATGTCGCCGGCGCTGGCCGACGTGGCTGAAAGGCTCGCCAGAGCGGTGGCCGCTGTCCAAATCACTACAGTGCCGACGTTGCGGCAAATGCCATACTTGATGGGTGCGAAGATTTTCATGAGGCTTCCCGCTTGAAACGCCGTGCCGGCACGGCGTGCTGTGCGGATAAGGTGACAGTCAACAATTAACAAAAAGCGAAAAAGTGCTCGTTTTTGATCGTCAAACCGCAACCCGGAAATGTTCAACCGGCATGGTTGACACAAACATAAGAGTAACAAAAAATTCATGTCGTTTGATAACAAACGCTCGAAGCCGATCGGATGTGTGCGGCGATGTCGGACACTTTAACCGCTTTTTAAATCCCCGCTGTTAACTTCACTTCAGTTCAGCCGAATGGGCAGTCGCCTGCCGGTCGGACTGCCCGCGCAAGTGCGCTTCAGTCAAGAGTTGGGAGACTCTCCATGCAAAATCTTTTTTCGCGTTTCGTGAATGATGAATCCGGCGCAACCGCCATCGAATACGGCCTGATCGCCGCCCTGATCTCGATCGCCATCATCGCTTCGGCCAAAGCTCTCGGCACGCAGCTGGGAACGACGTTCGGCGTCATCACCACATCGCTCGCGACCGCCACCGCCAAGTAATGATTTGAGTGCTGCTTCGCACCGCGACGGCACTCGATCTGCACTGTTTTATGTTTCGCACGGGTCGGAGGCAGTTGTCTCCGGCCCGTTCGGATTTCTGGAACCTGGTTCAGGTGACGCCAGCGTAATCTCGCTCATCCAGTTAAGAGCGCGTTAACCGCTGCCTCGTAAAGTGAACCAGCGGTCGCAGTGCCCGCGCCTGTTTCACCCGCCATTCTCTCGAGGTCCGCGTGTATCAGCTCGCCCTTCTGACCGTCTTCCCGGCTGCCGTCATCTTTGCCGCCGCCTGGGATCTCTTCAGCATGACGATCCCTAATCGCATTTCGCTCGCGCTCGTTGCCGGCTTCATCTGCGTTGCACCGTTTTCCGGCCTCAGCCTGGAAGACATTGGCATGCATGTGTTGGCAGGGTTGCTGATCCTTTCGATCACGGTGACGATGTTCGCCTTCAACTGCATCGGCGGTGGGGACGCCAAACTCGCGGCTGCCGTTGCGGTGTGGTTCGGTTTCGGTGATCTCATGACATACGTTTTCACGGCATCGTTGTTCGGCGGACTCCTGTCGCTTGCATTTCTCGTCTTCCGTCAGGTGCCGTTGCCCTACGAATGGGCGCGCGCGCCCTGGATACAACGTCTCCACACCCCACGCGGCGGCATTCCCTATGGCGTTGCTTTGTCGGCTGCGGCACTCGTGGTCTATCATCAATCGTTCTGGATGCGCGGGCTTTCGAGCTGAGATAAATTCGGCGATATATACAACATATCCAATTGTGAATGCTCAAAGGGCGGCCCTATCGGTCGCCCTTTTGCCGATCCATTACTTTTCGAAGCGTGGTTTTTGCGCCCTTCCAGTTTGCCGAATACGCGCAGCGGGCGATTTTGAAACAGCCATTAACGCGGTGTTGAGGATTGGGTCGCATTGTAGGCGACGGAGCGTTCAACGCAGTTGTGGACAAAGGGAAGACTCGCGCCATGCGGCAAGGTCAGATCATCGCGCTAGGTGTTGCAGGCGTGTTCGGCCTTGCGGCTGCAGTTGGTCTTTTTCTGACCATGAAAGAAAAAAAGGTCGTCGAAATTCAACCGCAGACGCTGAACGCGACCAAAGTTCTCGTCGCCAAATCTGAAATCGGCCTCGGTCAAATCGTCAACAAGGAAAACTTCCGTTGGCAGGAATGGCCGGCGAACGCTGTCTCGGGCGGTTATATCCAGGAAGGTCGTGGCAAGGACCCGATGCAATCGTTGATCGGTTCGGTGGCGCGCGCGCCTATTCTCAAGGATGAGCCGATTACGCCGAACAAGCTCGTCAAGCCAGGTGATGGTGGGGTTCTGGCAGCAATTCTGCCCGCCGGCATGCGCGCCATTTCGACCAAGATCAGCGACAAGACCGCTGTCGGCTTGCTTGTGCTGCCGAACGATCACGTCGACGTCATTCTCATCCAGCGCAAGCGCGGTCGCAACGGCGGAGAGGAATATATATCCGATACGCTGTTCCGAAACGTGCGCGTGCTCGCCATCGGCCAGGTTCTGGAAGCCAAGGAAGGCAAGAAAGGCGCGGAAGGCCAGACAGCCACTTTGGAGCTGACGCCGCGGCAGACCGAATTGCTGGCGCTGGCCAATTCCATGGGCGAAATCTCGCTCGCGTTACGATCGGTGGCGGATATGTCGGCTGCCAACAACCCGACAACCGGGCAGGGCCTCAATGCCCAGCGTGGAAATTCGATTCGTGTGATGCGTTACGGTGTCAAGTCGCGTGCTTACGGCGTGAACTGAACAGACTCTCGTGTGAGTTCCGAACGTGTCCCAGGGGATTGGACCATGCTTTTTACTATTCGCCGGGTCGTGGGCGCAGTCGCGCTCATGCTCGCAACGACACATGCCATGCCGGCTTACGCCCAGTCGGGGCGGAACACTGTTACGGTCGGCGATTCGCGCGCCGTGGACATTCCACCTGATACGTCCGTATTAAATATTCCGGCAAAATCTAATTTCCCGGTCGCCAAAAAAATTACGTTGGGCGTCGGACGCTCGATGATGGTGCAATTTCCGGTCGAGCTCCGTGACGTGATGGTCGCCGATCCGAGCAAGGTCGATGCCATCGTGCAGACGTCGGATCGCGTTTTTCTCGTCGCCAAAGGCGCAGGCTCGACCAACGCCTTCTTCTTCGACGCGAACGGCAATCAGATCGTGACGCTTGAGATTGCTGTCGGCAGCGATCTGACAGCGCTCGACAACTTGCTGAAGCGCCTGCTTCCCAGCTCCAACATCAAAACCGACCTCGCAGGTACGGCCATCGTCTTGATGGGTAGCGTGCGCACGCCCAGCGATGCGGCGCGAGCTGCCGAGATCGCCAATCAATTCGCTGGTGCGAACAAGAGCACCACGGGTGCTTCCAGCGCCGCGCCGGGAGCTGCCGCCGGCAATGCTGCAGGACTGGGCGCGCTCGGCTCGTTGTTGGGTGGCAGCCAGGGTAAGGAAGGCGTTTCTGAAAAGAAGATTATCAATCTGCTCAATATCGAAGGCGAAGAGCAGGTGATGCTGAAGGTGACGGTCGCTGAAGTTCAGCGCACTGTGCTCAAGCAAATGGGCGTCAATTTTTCATCGAACTTCAACATCGGTCCGTTCAATTTCAGTCCCATCGGGCAGAACGCGTTCCCGGTCAACTCGGCGACCCTCGGACAAAACGCAAGCGCTGGCCTCGTGACGGCCGAAGCGATCGCAAAAGCAGTCAAAGACGGCACAGCGATCCCGTCGACGTGTGGTGTGGTGATGCCGGCGATCCATCCGTCGTATGTCGCGTCGCCCGGCTTGTCGGGCGGCTTCAGCGCCGGTGGATCATGCCTTTCCTACATCATCAAGGCGCTGGAACGCGAAGGCATGGTCCGCACCTTGGCCGAGCCGAACTTGACGGCAGTTTCTGGTGAATCCGCCAAGTTCCTGGCGGGTGGCGAATTCCCGGTTCCGGTCTCTGCCGACAACGGTGCGATCGGCATCACCTTCAAAGAATACGGTGTCGGCGTTGCGTTCACACCGACGGTGCTATCGGAGGGTCGTATCAGTCTGAAGATCGACACGCAGGTCTCGGAACTCAGCAACGAGGGTGCACTCGTTCTCTCGGGCACGCAGATCCCGTCGCTGAAGAAACGTTCGGCGCTGTCTACCGTCGAACTTCCGTCGGGTGGTTCGATCATGATGGCCGGGCTGCTCTCGGATCAGACCCGCCAAAACGTCGACGGTACGCCGGGATTGAAAAACCTGCCGATCCTCGGCGCACTCTTTTCGAGCAAGGACTATCAGAAGGCCGAGACTGAACTCGTCATTATCGTCACGCCTATCATGGTGCGTCCAACCGCGATGGCGAACCTAGCGCGGCCCAGTGATGGTCTGGCGCCGGCATCCGACCTCAAGATGAATTTCCTCGGCCACCTGAACCGTGTCTACGGCAAGGGTCGCCAAATTCCCGACGGCGGCTTGAAGGGCAACTACGGCTTCATCGTCGAATAACAAGCTGCAGTCCCTCGGGACACGGAGACACGACATGACTAAATTCTCACACTCTCGATCGAGCCGCGTGCCCTCAGTCGTTGCTGCCATCTCGTTCGTTGCGGTTGCGTTGGGTGGTTGCGATCATATGTTCGGCGATAGGCAAGAGCAGTTCGACGCCGGGCCGGTGATTATCGATCCCTCGCAGCGGCATCCGATCATCGTCTCGCAGCAGCCGCACAAGATGACGTTGCGGGTGGCGCGCGGGGCGGCGGGATTGTCGCCATCGCAGCGGGCTTCGGTTATTGATTTCTTGACCAAATTCAACGTCGCTGACGGCGGCAATAGCCGCCTCGTGATATCAGTACCCAGTGGCTCGTCGAATGAAATTGCGGCGATGAACGCGGTCGCGGACATGCGTCCGATCATGGTCGACCGCGGTTTCACGGAAAGCTCTGTTTCGATCGAGCCCTACCATGCCGACAACGATCCGCAACCGCCGCTGCGCATCGCGTATCTGCGCTATGCCGCCGAAGGTCCAGAGTGTGGCAAATGGCCGAGCAACATCGCCGAGACCTCACGCAACCTGAATTACGAAGATTTCGGCTGCGCGCAGCAGCGCAACCTGGCAGCGATGGTCGCCAATCCGGCCGATTTGCTCAGCCCACGCACCATGACTCCGGGCAGCGCCGATCGCCGCGACGTGACATGGGGCAAATACGTCAAGGGTGAGACGGCTACCACCGAGCGCAGTGCCGACGAGCGGGTTACGAAATCAAAGTAAGCGAAGGGAATTGCTATGACCCGTCAGACGAATACCGCCGAAGCCATGGACGTCACCGAGGTTGCGCCGCAGGATCTGCATGCCAACGACGTCGAGCATGCACAGAAGGCGCGGCCGATACCACGCATCTCGATCCAGGCATTCTGCGAGCACGGCGATACCGCCGAGGTTCTGCAGATCGCTGCCGAAGATCGCCGCCTGTCCAAGACCCACGTCAGCATCCACATGGGCGGCGTACCAGCAGCGATCGCGCATTATCAAGAAAATCCGACGCCGAATTTGATCGTCATCGAGGCCAGTGACGCCCGGGATGAACTGATCGTACAACTCGATCATCTCTCGGAATTCTGCGACGCGGGAACTCGTGTGGTCGTGATCGGCCACCACAACGATGTCATTCTGTATCGCGAACTGCTCAAGCGCGGCGTCAGCGAATATCTCGTGGCCCCCATCACGCCCCTGCAGTTGATGGAGAGCTTGTCGAATCTCTACAACAATCCAGATGCCGAACCGGTCGGCCGTGTCGTCGCCTTCATCGGCGCAAAGGGGGGCGTCGGATCGTCGACCATTTGTCACAACGTCGCCTGGTCAATCAGCGAACAGCTCAAAACCAACGTTATCGTCGCCGATCTCGATCTAGCCTTCGGCACCACTGGTCTCGATTTCAATCAGGATCCCATTCAGGGTATCGCGGACGCACTGCAGTCACCCGAACGGCTCGACGAAATGCTGCTCGATCGGCTGCTGACGAAATGCACCGAACGCCTGTCGATTTTCGCGGCACCCGTCGTGCTGGATCGCGATTTCGACATATCGGGTGATGCGTGCGACGTCGTGATCGACGTCATTCGCCAGCACGTGCCGTTCGTGGTCATCGACCTGCCGCATACCTGGACCCCGTGGGTCAAACGCGTGCTGCTTCAGGCCGACGAGATCGTGATCACGGCAGCCCCGGATCTGGCCAATCTGCGCAACGCGAAAAACATCATGGATCTCGTCAAGGCAAGCCGCAGTAATGATGTGCCGCCGCGTCTGATCGTGAATATGGCCGGCATGCCGAAGCGGCCCGAGATCGGCATCAAGGACTTTGCATCCGCACTTGGAATCGAACCGCTGCAAGTGATCGAGTTCGATTGCGAAAACTTCGGCCAAGCGTCGAACAACGGGCAGATGCTCGAAGAATTCTCGGCGAAAGCGAAGGCCGCGCCGATGTTCCGCGACCTCGCACTTACGCTTGCGCACCGCAAGGACATGCAGGCCTTGAAGAATGCCAAGTCGGCCAAGCCGCAGTCTGGCGGACTGTTGCAAAAACTCAAGCTGAAGCGTTGAGGCATCATCCATGTTTGGCAAACGTTCGAACGACAGCGCGCCGCGCCGCATAGCGCCGACCACACCGTCGGCTGCTTCTGCAGTTCCCATGAAGCCGGCGGATGCGCAGCGACCGGCTGCCGCGTCGGAACCGAAGCAAGCGAAGAAATCGGCCGAACCAGCGGCTTCCGAGCGGCGCCACTCGGAAGAATATTACGACGTCAAAACGACTGTGTTCAACGCGCTGATCGACACGATAGATCTGACGCAGTTGGCCAAGCTGGAAGCGCCGGCGGCTCGCGAAGAGATTCGCGATATCGTCAGCGAGATCATTCAGCTCAAGAACGTGGTGATGTCGATCGCCGAGCAGGAAGAACTGCTCGAAGACATTTGCAACGACGTGCTCGGCTATGGGCCGCTTGAGCCGCTGCTGGCGCGGGACGACATCGCCGACATCATGGTCAACGGTGCCGAATCGACCTTCATCGAAGTCGGCGGCAAGGTGCAAAAGACATCGGTGCGCTTCGCCGATAACTCGCAGTTGATGAACATCTGCCAGCGCATCGTCAGCCAGGTCGGCCGGCGCGTCGACGAAAGCAGTCCCATCTGCGACGCGCGTCTGCCTGACGGTAGCCGTGTCAACGTCATCGCGCCGCCACTGGCGATCGATGGTCCGTGCCTGACTATTCGTAAGTTCAAGAAGGACCGTCTCCGGCTCGACAATCTCGTCAAGTTCGGTTCGATTTCGCCGGCGGCGAAAGTCGTGCTCGAAATCATCGGGCGTGTGCGCTGTAACATTTTGATCTCCGGCGGTACCGGCTCGGGCAAAACGACGCTGCTCAACTGTCTCACGGGCTGCGTCGATCATGACGAGCGCATCATCACGTGCGAAGATTCGGCCGAACTTCAGTTGCAGCAGCCGCACGTCGTACGGCTCGAAACACGTCCGCCCAACCTCGAAGGCGAGGGCGAAATCACCATGCGCGATCTGGTGAAAAACTGCCTGCGTATGCGACCGGAACGCATCATCGTCGGCGAGGTCCGCGGCCCCGAAGCTTTCGACTTGCTGCAGGCGATGAACACGGGCCACGACGGTTCGATGGGAACGCTTCACTCCAACAGTCCGCGTGAAGCCATCAGCCGTCTGGAAAGCATGATCATGATGGGTGGCTACGCGCTGCCGCCGAAGACCATTCGCGAAATGATCACGGGCTCGATCGACGTGATCGTGCAAGCCTCCCGCCTCCGCGACGGCAGCCGCAAAATCACGCACATCACCGAGGTGATCGGCATGGAAGGCGATGTCGTCACGCTGCAAGACATCATTCTCTACGAGATCACGGGCGAAGACGCGAACGGCAAGCTGATCGGACGGCATCGGTCGACCGGTATCGCACGCCCGCGCTTCTGGGAGCGCGCGCAATACTACGGCGATACAGGACGTCTTGCCGAAGCGCTGTCTTCCGCCGAGGTTTCGGACAACAACGGCAATCCGATGGGAGGCTGACGGCCATGGATAACGATGATCTCCTCTTTTTCGGGCTGATTGTGGTTGCGGCGATCTCGGTCGTCGTCGTGATCTATCTGCTGATTGCGCCTTACATCACCGGCGAGAAGCGTGCTGAAAAGCGACTGCAGGGGGTCAGCGATTTTACGCGCAAACCTGTCAACAAAATCGCCGACGCCGCGAACAACCGTAAGAAGCAGGTCTCCGAGACGTTAAAGGATCTCGAGCTGAAACAGGCCGCGTCCAAAAAAATAACGATCAAGCAGAAGATGCTGCAGGCCGGCTTGAGCGGCGATCCAAAATCGTTCTGGACAGCAAGCATCGTCGCGGGGCTCGTGGTCGCGGCGCTGACAATGCTCATGTCGACGAGTGGCAACATGGTGGTGGCAGCGGCGCTCGGCATCGTCGGTGGGCTCGGCCTGCCGCGCTTCTATCTCAACTTCAAGGTCAAGAGCCGGCAAAAGAAGTTTCTCAACGAATTCGCCAACTCGATCGACATCATCGTGCGTGGCGTCAAGTCCGG
>JANYHG010000012.1 GCA_025359165.1 Hyphomicrobiaceae bacterium | reverse complement strand
CGGCGGGTCAGAAAATCGGACATGCGGCGGCGGCGTGTTAGACGGTTTGTTAGACGATTTGTTAGTTCCTTGCTCTGCCGGAGTGACGCCCTGACAGTGCGCGCACAGCATACCGCTGCCTTTCGCGGAAAGGCTTGTAATAATTGGTAATTTCATGGATTGGCTCTCCTCGGTGGAGAGCGCTTCGATCTTCAGTCGATCAGAAGACTGGAGCGGGTGAAGGGAATCGAACCCTCGTCATCAGCTTGGAAGGCTGTTGCTCTACCATTGAGCTACACCCGCTAACAATATGCGGCGCGACACTACGGCTATCAGCTAGCGTACCGGTTGTCCAACGTGACGACGGCGAGACCGCGTCGAACTGATGAAGCCCACAGCGCCGCATTCATGTGCGCTTTAAGGCGATGCCTTTCAGGTACGGAACAAACAGCAGACGTTGGTGGGTGGGGCTGGGTTCGAACCAGCGTAGGCGCGAGCCAGCAGATTTACAGTCTGCCCCCTTTAGCCACTCGGGCACCCACCCGTACAACGCGCCCGACGCGTTTCACTATCAGACCGCTCCGACTACAAGCGATCTTGCAGACGCTCCGTCAAATAGTGGAGGCACCCTGCCGACGAAGGCAGCGCGCGGTGCTTTATGTGAAGCGATGCTGCTTCTGTCAATCCTGTTTCTGCGTTACGGGCTGGACCAGCGTGATGACGCCGCAGTTCAGGTCGCGCGGCAACCAGGACATGCCCCCTGTTGCAACGCGGGCGTCGCCCCTAAGTGTCAGTTCTGTTTGGTTTTCTTGAGCGGTTTGGTTGCCGCAGGTGCGGGCGGCTCGCTGGCGGCGAAACCCGAGAACAGTGACGAAATCGGCGCGCTCGCCTCGACGCCGGAGTAGTTGGGAACGACCCTGACGGTCGTGCCGACGTGCGCCAGGGTGGCGAGGTGGGTCACATGTTCGTTCATCATGCGGAAGCAGCCCGACGAGGAGGCGCGGCCGATGGTACGATCGTTGTTGGTGCCGTGAATGCGGTAGATCGTGTTGCCGAGGTACAGCGCCTTGGCACCCAGCGGATTGAGTAGCCCACCGGTTACTGTCACCGGCAATCCCTTCTGCCGCTGGCGCATCTCGGTCGGTGGTGTCCATGACGGCCACGAGGCGATACGGCTGATGCGCTCGGTGCCGGTCCAGGTGAAGCCGTCGCGCCCGACCGAGATCGGATAGGCGTAGGCCTGCTTGCCCGGCAGTGTGTAGTACAGTTTGCGTCCCTTGGTATCGACGATGATGGTGCCGGCAGGTTCGTCGCGCTCCAGATACACGATGGGCGGCTTTGCGGGCGCGATGACCGGTGTCTCGCCGCCTTTCATGAAGGCGGGGTAGACGCCGTTCGTTCCCGCGCTGGCCTGTCGCGCCGCGCGCTCCGTCTCCTGCTGCTTGGCGCGGGCATCGATGTCACTCTGGTAGACGGGACTGCCGCCGGCCCAGATCTGAGCCTGCGCCTGGAGTGGGGCCAGTGTCAGAGCGCTCATGGCTGCCGTCGTGGCGAGGGTCAAAATCTGGGAAAGCTTCATCGTAGCCCTCATGAAGTGCGGTCGCATGGATGACGTCAGGTACAGGTACCGCGATCAGCGAAAAGTTGGATGACGCCACCTAAGCCAAGGCGTTTGCGCAAGACAAGACGTAGAAGCTGCGGCGACACCTTGCCGTGCGACGGTGTGTCAAATGTGCCTTGACGCCGGTCAGACGACAGCCGCACGCGGCAGAGATGACTTGAAGTGCCGATGTGATTTACCACGCCCACAGGTTGCGCGTGATGTCTCCGCTCGGTTGCGGCACACTCGTTTTCAACTTTCTGTCACCGGGACGATTGATCAAACGTCTCAAGCGTAGCAAGGGCTGCTGGAAGTGGCGGAGTTACTTGTGGCGACTTTGAGCTACGAAAACCGTCCAAATCCGTCCCTCCTCTAAGCTCGCCCGCACTCCGCACCCGGTGAATTTCATTTGTGAGAAATGTGGGTGCCGATTTTCAAAAGCCGATGGGCTAACGGTGCCGCATTGCGTCTCGAGTTGCCTCACGCGCCGAGGTCATCCTCACCATCCCCCCACCCCTCACCATTCCCCCCACCCTTGCCCTCCCCCGCGAGGCAGGGGAGGGAATCAGACTGTGGGCGTGGCGTGTATGAAGTATCAGGCGTGTCGAGTATGGAGCCGGGCCGTGTCGGCGGTGCGATCATGATCATTATCGATGCCGCAAACCGAAACGGGATCCCCCTGCTCTTCGCGGGTGGGGTTAAGGGGCTGCCGGACGCGAGCGTTGCGATCATGTTGACCACACCCCCACCCTAACCCTTGCGAGGGGGAGGGAAGCAGACTGTGGCGAGGGCGCGTTACTTAACGTCGGCGGCGACTTTGACTGAGATCATCTTGTCGGGGTTCTGCACCGGCTCGCCGCGTTTGATTTTATCGACGTTGTCCATGCCCTCGATGACGTTGCCCCACGCGGTGTATTGCTTGTCGAGGAAGCGCGCATCGCCGAAGCAGATGAAGAACTGGCTGTTGGCACTGTCGGGCATCGACGAGCGCGCCATCGAGCAGGTGCCGCGCACGTGTGGTTCGGCGTTGAATTCCGCTTTCAGGTTCGGATACTTGGAGCCGCCTGTGCCCTGGCCCTTGGGGCAGCCGGTCTGCGCCATGAAGCCTTCGATGACGCGATGGAACACGATGCCGTCGTAGAAGCCTTCGCGCGCCAGTTTCTTGATGTGCGCGACGTGACCGGGTGCGAGATCCGGCCGCATGGCGATCACCACGTTGCCCTTGGTGGTCTCGATGATCAGCGTGTTCTCGGGATCTTTGATGTCAGCCATTGCGTCCTCGGGGGTTTGAATATCTTTGGCGGGGAGCCGGAAAGTCGCGCTCATAGCACAGGTGCGTGGCGCGGCAATACCTCCGCGCCACCGCGATCACAGATGACGCACACAAGCAGAAGGCGATAGAGTGGCACTCATGACCGCACACGCGACCTCGCACCGCATCCGGATCGTGGACAGCTTCGAGGCGTTGATCGCCGCCCGTTTCGAGGGTGACGTCAATGCGTTGTGCTGGCGGCGTTGCTTGCCCGGTGATTTCCAGGAGGTCGTAGATCGCCTGGATGTCGGCGCCGGGATGACCACGATCGACGACGACGATCTCCGCGCGCTCACGTTGGGCTCTGCCGGATCGATCGCGCGGGAGGTGCTGCTGGCCGATCAGGCGATGTTGCGGCGGCACGGCCTGGCACCGAGCCTCGACTGCATCGGCGGCTATCCCCGGGACGCGGTCGCCGGGGCGCTGGCGACGGACGTGTACTCCTTCCATGTCGATAGCGCGCCGATGGCTGCCGATACCTACCTCTGCACCTATGTCGGTGGCGCGTCGCAGGGACTGCCGAATGAGCAGGCGGACAAGCGCATCGAGATTGCGGAAACCAGGGCACAGCTGCTGGCGCAATACGGCGGAGCTGACGACGCAGGCTTTGCCGTCTACCTAGCCGACCAGTGCCACGACTTGCATTATGT
The DNA here is from genome assembly GCA_025359165.1 of Hyphomicrobiaceae bacterium. Lineage (GTDB taxonomy): Bacteria > Pseudomonadota > Alphaproteobacteria > Rhizobiales > Hyphomicrobiaceae > JABFRJ01. The sequence continues at coordinate 39,986 of JANYHG010000012.1, read as the reverse complement.
GCCGCGCGCCGGTGCCCCACCCTATAGCTTCGGTCGCGGCAATCTCTGGCGGATCGCCATCGCATACCCCGGTTGCCCGACGCTACCCTGCATTCACCGAGCGCCGGAGACGCTGCCGGGCTCCACGGCGCGGCTGTTGCTGATCAGTTGACCAGAAACAGTGACGGTTCTCGTGTTTGCCTACGTTCGGTGGCAGTATGTGTCGTGCTTTTTGATTCAAATCCCGGTTCGCAGCATGGCATCGCCAGACGTCCACCTCTTGTCCCGCACGCTTCTGCTCGACCTGTATCGGGAGGCGGTGCGCGTCGCGCATCCGGCGACGTGCGTGCCGCCGTATCTGCCGCGCCTGAAAGACGGCGAAACGTTGCTGGTGCTGGGAGCCGGCAAGGCCGACGCGGCGATGGCGGTGGCGGTGGAGACGTACTATGCAAACCTTGGTCAGCTGGATCGGCTGCGCGGTTTCGTCACGACGCGGCATGGCTTTGGCTTGCCAACGCGTGTCATCGAAATAGTCGAAGCCGGGCACCCTGTGCCGGATGCCGCCAGCGCCGCCGCGGCCACGCGCGCACTTGCGTTGGCGGCCCGCATCGAACGTGGCACTACCGTCCTCGTGCTGATGAGCGGCGGGGCTTCCGCGTTGTGGTCCGCGCCCGTTGACGGCGTGTCGGCGGACGACAAGCAGGCGTTGACGAAACAATTGCTGCGCTCGGGCGCGCCGATCGGCGACATGAACACGGTGCGGCGTCATCTGTCGCGCATCAAAGGCGGGCGATTGGCCCAGGTCGCGGGATCGGCCGGAGCGGCGCAGTTGCTGACGCTGGCGATCTCCGATGTGCCGCGCGACGAACCGCAGGCGATCGGCTCGGGCCCGACCGTCGCCGACCCGACAACGCTGGCGGACGCGCGGGCGGTGCTGGCGAAGTATCGCATCGTGCCGCCGGAAGCGGTCGCTCGCGCGCTGTCTGATCCAGCCAATGAGACACTCAAGCCGGGCGCCGCCGAGTTGGCGGCGGCGCGGTTCGAAATCGTCGCACGGCCGCAGGCGTCGCTGGACGCGGCGGCCGCGATGGCGCGCGTGGCGGGATATGTGCCGGTGCTGCTCGGCGAAAGCCTCGAAGGCGAAGCGCGGGAGGTGGGACGTGCGCACGCCCGTCTGGCGCTTGCCGCGCGGCAGCGGGGCGAGCGCGTTGCGATCCTGTCCGGCGGCGAGTTCACGGTCACGGTGACGGGCAACGGGGCGGGCGGACCCAACCAGGAATACGCGCTGGGACTGGCATCGGGTCTCGACGGTGCGGCAGGCATCGTGGCGTTGGCAGCCGACACCGACGGCATTGACGGCGGCAGCGGGGCTGCGACCGATCCGGCTGGTGCGATTGTCTTGCCCGACACTTTGGCGCGGGCACGATTGCGCCACATGGATGCGGAAGACATGCTGTCGAACAACGATTCGACGGCATTCTTCCGTGCGCTGGACGACAGCGTCGAATGTGGCCCGACGCAGACCAACGTCAACGATTTCCGTGTCATTCTGGTGGACCCGATCTGATCATGCGCGGCACAACAGTCGAGACTGGATCAGAGTTTTCAGTCGTTTCTGATCGGATTGCAAAACGCGGATGTGCGGCAAGGCGCGCCGCGTCCGGTCTCCTGTTGCTGCTCGCTCTGGTCTCGGTTTCGACGCCGGCCCGCGCGGATCTGCGTCTGTGCAACACCACGACCGGTCGCATCGGCGTGGCGCTGGGCTACAAGGATGCGTCGCCGACGGGGTGGGCGACCGAGGGGTGGTGGAACATCGCGGCCCAGACCTGCGAAACTGTGTATAAAGGTGCGCTGTCGGGGCGGTTCTATTATGTCCACGCCATCGACTATGATCGCGGTGGCGAATGGGCGGGGCAGTCGTTCATGTGTACGGGCGATAAATCGTTCACGATCAAGGGCGTCGACGACTGTCCGAAGCGTGGCTTCAATCGCACTGGATTCTTCGAGGTCGATACCGGCGAGAACGCCAAGGACTGGACGATCCGCCTGACCGATCCGGGCGAGGCCGGCAAAGCCAAGTGACAATGCCGGGTAAGTGAGTTCCAATTAGACTTTCGCTGGCTGGCGGCGTTAAAAGCTGCCGGTACCATTGTTCTATGCGGCCCGTTCGTCCCTCGACGCGACCGCTCATTGCCGCAGCGCGCGGCGGAGACATTTCATGCGACGCAATCGCCGCGTTAAAATCGTTGCAACGCTCGGACCCGCTTCGGCGTCGCTCGAGATGATCGAGAAGCTGTTTCAAACCGGCGTCGACGTCTTCCGTATCAACATGAGCCATTCGCGCCCGCCGCACGATGGACCGAAGAAATTGCACGCCGCCATCCGCGCGACGGAAGCCAAGTTCGGCCGCCCGATCGGGATTCTGTGCGATTTGCAGGGGCCGAAGTTCCGGGTCGGTGACATGGCGGGGGGCAAGATCCAGCTGGCGGAAGGAACCACGTTCCGGTTCGATCAGACCGAGAGCGAGGGCTCGGCGACGCGGGCCTTTCTGCCGCATCCACAAATCTTCGAAGCCATCGAGCCGGGCCATTTCCTGTTGCTCGACGATGGCAAGATCCGCATGCAGGTCATCGACCGGTCCAAAGGCATCATCGATGCGAAAGTGATCGTGGCCGGCGCGTTGGGCAGCCGCAAGGGCGTCTCGATGCCCGACACGCTGCTCCCTATCGATGCGTTGACCGAGAAGGACAAGGTCGATCTTGATTTCGCGCTGCGGCTGGGTGTCGACTGGGTGGCGTTGAGTTTCGTCCAGCGTGGCGACGACGTGCGGGCGGCGCGCGAGATCATCGGCAACGCCGCAGCGATCATGTCCAAGATCGAGAAGCCGTCGGCTATCACCGACCTCGATGACGTTATCGCGGCCTCCGACGGCCTGATGGTGGCGCGCGGCGATCTGGGCGTGGAAATGCCGGTCGAGCGGGTGCCGTTGTTGCAGAAGGAGATCACGCGCAAATCGCGTGCGGCGGGCAAGCCGGTGGTGGTTGCCACACAGATGCTCGAGAGCATGATCACGTCGCCTGTTCCAACCCGCGCCGAAGTATCAGACGTGGCGACGGCCGTGTTCGACGGTGCCGATGCCATCATGCTGTCGGCCGAAAGCGCGGTGGGTGAGTATCCGCTCGAAGCCATCGGGATGATGAACCGCATCGCCTGCGAAGTGGAGAACGACCCGACCTATGACGCGATCGTGCATGCAACTCAGACGCCGCCGCAGGCTACTGGTGCGGACGCCATTGCCGCCGCAACGCACGCCATCGCCGATACGATGAAGTTGTCGGCCATCATCTGCTACACATCGACGGGGTCGACGGCCCTGCGTGTCGCACGCGAGCGTCCCAATCTGCCGGTCATCGGATTGTCACCAGTTTTGAATACGGCACGCCAGCTGGCCGTTGTCTGGGGGGTTCATTGCGTCCTTTCAGGCGATCCCGAAAATCAGGCCGATATGGTCCGCAAGGCCTGCCGCATCGCCTACGACGAAGGCTTCTGCAAGCCAGGGGAAGGCGTCGTCATCACCGCTGGCGTGCCCTTGGGCTCGCCAGGTGCCACCAACATGATCCGCATCGCCTTCCTCGACGAAAAGGGCGCACCGGTCGCCGAAGGGCGCTGATAAGCATTGGACGGGATGGTAGGTCCGGCTGTCTTAACCGGCGATTAGCCCTCTTCACCTATCGTCACCTTGGGGGCGCACGCGCATGTGTGCCCGAAGGGGCGAGAGATGTTCAACGGCGCGATCAGTTCGGGGCGGCAAAGTTCCTTGATGTCGGAATACGCCTCGCTGATGGGCGACGCCGTATTGCGCAGCCGGGCGCGCGTCGCCGAGCACGCCGCGCGGCTGGAAGCTGAATTCGCGAGCCGCATCAAGTCCGAATTCATCGCCAACATGAGCCATGAGCTGCGTACGCCGCTTAACTCCATCATCGGTTTTTCGAAACTGATCGCCGAGCAACCGCCCGGCAGCATGGACGCTGAAGAAACCGTCGAGTACGCCAAGCTGATCAAGGACGCCGCTGGTCATCTGTTGGCGGTCATCAACGACATTCTGGATATTTCGAAGATTCAGAGCGGGAAATTTCAACTCAACAATCGTGAGATGGACGTCGACGAAGTGCTGCGCCCGTGCGTGGCGGGACTGAAGCTGATGGCGTCGGACGCGAATGTCGAACTGACCTGCGTGATCGACCCCAACCTGCCCGAGCTGAGCGCGGACGGCGTGAAACTGCGACAGGTGTTCACCAATCTCGTCACCAACGCGATCAAGTTCACCCCCCAGGGCGGATCGGTCAAAGTCACCGCCAAGTCCGACAACGATGCCGCCACCATCATTTCCATTCGCGATACCGGCGTCGGCATGACCGAAGACGAAATCCGCGTCGCGATCACGCCGTTCGGACAGGTCGATGCGGGCCACAATCGGTGGCGCGAAGGCACTGGCCTCGGCCTGCCGATCGCCGAAGCGTTGGTCAAGCTGCATGGCGGAGAACTGACCATCGAAAGTGTAAAAGGCGAGGGCACGACAGTATTCGTGCGCCTTCCCGCAAACGTCGCGATCAAGCCACCGGCCGATCCTGTCGTGGCGAATGCCACGCAGTCCGCTTCGACCGCCCCCAGCCACTACGCCGTCTGACAGAGGCATCCATGCTGCAAAATCAAAACTTCGACGTGGCCGAAAAATTGCCCGATCTCAGCATCGGCCGTATCGTTTCGGTTACCGGCTCGAAAGCAATCGTGCTGCTGGATCACGGCCACCGCCCGAGCGACACCACCAAGCTGTTGCCGCACCAGCGCCCGGAAATGGGCACGCTGCTCGGCATCGAGACGACGAATACGATCGTGCTGGCAGTCGTTTCGGCCATCAGTGCGCCGGTGCCCGCGCAGCGCGACGGCGATACCGAAATCTGGATCGCTGAAGTTGGGCTGGTCGGCGAACTTTGGCGCGGCCCCGATGGGCGCGCGGCAACCTTCAATCGCGGCGTCACGGTTTATCCGACCCTCGGAGACCGTGCACGCGTCGCTTCCAAGGTCGAGCTAGAAATAGCCTTCGTGGGGACGTCGACAAAGGGTTCCGTGCGCGTCGGCTGCATTCGCCAGGACACGTCGATCCCCGCGATGATCAAAGTCGATGACCTGCTCGGCAAGCATTTCGCCATCCTCGGCACCACGGGTACGGGAAAATCCTGCACGACCGCGCTGATCCTGCGGGCAATCCTGAAGGAAAACCCGGCGGCACATCTGGTGCTGCTCGATCCGCACAACGAATATGCGACGGCGTTCCCGGAATGGGGCGAAGTGATCAATCCGCGTAACATGCAGTTGCCGTACTGGCTGCTGACGTTCGAAGAAATCGTCGAGGTTCTGCTCGGCAACACGACAGATCGCAAACATGAAGTCGAACTTCTGCAGGATCTGATCCCGATCGCCAAGTCGCGCTACAGCAGTGGCCGCGAAGGCCGTGAAGGGCGAAAGGATCCCGCTACTTTGAGGCGTGGTGGCGGTGAAACGCGCTACACGATCGACACACCCGTTCCCTATCGAATCTCCGATCTCACTGCATTGATCGACGAGCGGATGGGCAAACTCGAAAACAAGCGCGATATTGCGCCGTACCGCAACATCAAGCTGCGCATCGAAACCATCACGCAAGATCCGCGCTACGCCTTCATGTTCGGCTCGCTGACCGTTTACGACGGCATGGCGCAGATCCTGTCGAGGATCTTCCGGGTGCCCGTCAACGACAAGCCGATCACGATCGTGGAATTGACCGGCATCCCGCACGAAATCGTCAACGTCGTGGTGTCGGTGATCTGCCGCATGACGTTCGACTTCGCGCTGTGGAGCGAGGGCAAGGTGCCCGTGACGATCGTCTGTGAAGAAGCGCACAGATATGTGCCCGCCAATGCGGCGCTCGGTTTTGAGCCATGCCGGCGCGCGATCGCGAAAATCGCCAAGGAAGGTCGCAAGTACGGCGCATCGTTGTGCATCGTGACGCAGCGTCCGACGGAAATCGATCCGACCATCTTGTCCCAATGCAACACCGTGTTTGCATTGCGCATGTCCAACGACCGCGATCAGGAAATCGTCACGTCGGCGATCTCGGATACCGGCGCGGGTCTGCTGGAGTTCCTGTCGGCCCTAGGGCAGCGTGAGGCGATTGCGTTCGGTGACGGCGTGACGCTGCCGGTTCGCATCCGCTTCGACGAACTCGAGAAGGAAAATATGCCGCGCTCGTCGACCGCGCGTTTCTCCGAGCGTTGGCAGAAATCGGTCGGCGACGAAGGCTTCATCGAGGGTGTCGTCGAACGCTGGCGTGCGTCGTCGTCAGGCGCTGTCGATCTGTCGGCCAACCTCGGCATGTTCGCCGAAGCCATGGGCATCAATGACGAGGGAGCAGCACCCGTAGCGACGGCCACCGGAGTTGCAACCGGTCGCCCTCTCGTGACGCCCCCCAATACGTATCAGCCGGCAAACGCGCCAGCGGCAGCAGCACCGCAACTGCGGCGCGATCTGCCACCGACGGCCCCGCAACGGGGTGTTTCGGCGGCACCTGCCAACCCGCCGGCAACAGCGGCCAATCCCGGCCAGTCGCTGCGCGAGAAGCTGATGCAGCGAACGCGATAACGGCAGGTTGAAAACGACTTGGTGAGAACAACAGTCGTCGGAAAAACAACGTTGCGGACCCGCATCCAATGCGGCGATATGCCCATAGCTCGCACCCGAGTCGGCACTCGGAGATGATCGAGCCTATGGAGGATACTATGACACGCAAGCTTTATGCAGAGGCGTTCGGAACGTTCTGGCTGGTGTTCGGTGGCTGCGGCAGTGCCGTTTTTGCAGCCGCCTTCCCGCAACTCGGTATCGGTTTCACTGGCGTATCGATCGCTTTTGGTTTGACCGTCCTCACCATGGCGTACGCGGTCGGTCCGATTTCGGGCGGCCACTTCAATCCGGCGGTATCCACAGGTCTGGCGATGGCCGGCCGGTTTCCCTGGAGCGATGTAATCAGCTATATTGTCGCCCAACTCGTCGGCGCGATAGCTGCTGCCGCCGCTCTTTACGTCATTCTGTCGGGTAAGGCCGGCTTCACTTCGATCGGTGGTTTTGCCTCGAACGGCTTCGGCGCGGCGTCGCCCGGCGGCTTCTCGATGGCGTCCGCATTCCTGGCAGAAGCGATCCTGACGGCGTTCTTCCTGTTGATCATTCTCGGTTCGACGGCGAAACGCGCGGCACCGGGCTTCGCGCCGATTGCCATCGGTCTCGGATTGACGCTGATCCATCTGATCTCGATCCCGATCACCAACACATCTGTCAATCCGGCACGTTCGACCAGTCAGGCGCTCTTTGCCGGCGGCGTTCCGCTCGGTCAGCTGTGGCTGTTCTGGTTGGCACCGATCGTCGGCGCGATCGTTGGTGCGGTGATCTATAATGCGCTGCTGGCCGAGACTGCCGAAGAGATCCGCGAGCAGAGCCGCGACAGCAAAAAGGCCGCGTGAAGTAACCAGATAGCGGCGCATACGAGTTCCGCGAGCATGACGGACCTGTCGCCGGCGACAGGTCCGTTTGCATATCCGTAACGCGTGTGTGAAGCACGCATTACGTTGTGAGCGACTGCTGACGCTGATAGATAAGCAGCGACGAATCATGTCTCACAGACATGCACGTGCGCAGCATTGTGACACGATCCAATTCTCGGGAGAGCGCTATGAGCACCGGCACAATTTATCCGGTTATTCTGTCCGGTGGGTCGGGCACGCGACTGTGGCCGCTGTCGCGCGCCATGTATCCCAAGCAATTCATCAGCTTCAATGGTGAAAGCGCGAGTTTTCTCGCAGCAACTCTCAAACGTCTCGCCCCCGAGCTGGGCTTTCAGCGACCCATCGTGCTGTGCAACAACGATCATCGGTTTCTGGTGAAAGCCGAGCTCGAGAAAGCCAAGGTCGATACCAAGGCGATCGTGCTTGAGCCGGTTGCACGCAACACGGCGGCGGCCATCGCCATCGCGGCTCTCGAAGTCGCGAGCGAAAATCCGAACGGCGTGATCGTTGTCATGCCATCCGATCACGCCATCGAGGACCCGGAGAAATTCGTAGAAGCGGTGCGGCGGGCGGCCAAGGTCGCGGCAACGGGCAAATTGGTGTTGTTCGGGATCAAGCCGTCGGGACCGCACACCGGCTATGGCTACATCCGTCGCGGTGGCGATCTCGAAGGCTTCAAAGGCGCGGCATTCGCCGTCGACGCGTTCTTCGAAAAGCCTGACGAAGCCACGGCGGCGAAATATCTGGCGGAAGGCACATACTTTTGGAATTCCGGGATCTTCGTCCTGCACGCACGGACGTTCCTCGAAGAAATGGCGCGGCTGAACCCGCGTGTGCTGGATGCGGCCAAGCAGGCACTGGTCAAAGCCGAGGACGACCTCGGCTTCCTTCGCCTCGACCGGCAGGCATTCTCGCAGTCACCGAATATCTCGGTGGACTACGCGGTGATGGAGAAGACCACGGCTGCGGCGATGCTGCCGATCGACGTCGGTTGGAACGATGTGGGTTCGTGGTCATCACTCTGGGAATTGGCACCGCGCGACAAAGCCGGCAACTACACCAGCGGTGACACGCTCCTCGAAGACACGCGCGACTGTTATGTACACTCCGACAAGAGCCTTGTGGCGACGATCGGGGTCAAGGACCTGATCATCGTGGATACGCCCGATGCGCTGCTGGTCGCGGATCGCTCACGCGCGCAGGATGTTTCGGCCATCGTCAAGCGGCTTAAGGCGGCCGGCCGCAAGGAGCAGGAAAACCACATCCGCGCCTACCGTCCGTGGGGGTTCTACGAGAGCCTCAATATGGGGACGCGTTTCCAGGTCAAGCTGCTGCACGTCAATCCGGGCGGCAAGCTGTCGATGCAAATGCATCACCACCGTTCCGAACATTGGATCGTCGTGCAGGGCACCGCCAAGATCTTCATCGGCGACATGGAAAAGCTGGTCCGCGAAAACGAGAGTGTCTACATCTTCGCGACCCAATGGCATCGCCTGGAAAATCCCGGCAAGGTGCCGCTGGAGATTATCGAGGTGCAGATCGGCACCTATCTCGGCGAAGACGACATCGTCCGCGGTGACGACGTCTACAACCGCGCGCCGGAAGAAACGAAGTAAGCATAATAGTGGAGGCTCATACCGGCGACGGGCCCACGCGTTGGCAGTCCCGTCAGCCGGTCAGTACGATCTTGCCGAAGTGTGCGTTGGCTTTCATGTGCGCCAATGCAGCGGCAGCATCGTCGAGCGCGAAAGCGCGGTCGATCGGAAGCTTCAACTCCCCCGCTTCGACCGCCGGCCACAAGTCGGCGCGCATCCGGCGGTTGATTTCGCGCACTTCTTCCACGGAACGGGTGCGGAAGGTTACACCGATATAATCAATCCGCTTCTGGGCGTGCAGGTCGAAATTGAAATCGCCCGTATTGCCGCCGAGGCGACCGACGTTGACGATGCGGCCCTTGATCGCGGCGGCCTTCAGGTTCTGGTTTGCGACGCTCGCCGAGATCTGGTCGACGATGAGATCGACACCCTTGCCGTCGGTGGCATCAAGCGCCGCATCAGCCCAAGTCGGATCGGTCGTATCTAGCACGACGTCGGCACCGAACTCGCCGAGGCGCTCGCGGCGCATGGCGTTGGTGGAAGTGCCGATGACCAGTCGTGCGCCTTTGAATTTGGCAATTTGCATCCCCATCAGGCCGACGCCGGTACTAGCCCCCTGGATCATGATGGTCTCGCCTGGCTGCAGACGCCCATTGGTAACGACGGCGTCGTGCATCGTCTGTAGAGCGACGGGCATGGTCGCCGCATGCTCCCAGCTCATGTTGTTGGTTGGCACGAGTGAGATGCGTCCCCAGTCGGCGACGGCGTACTCGGCATACCCACCCATGCCGGAACACATCACCCGGTCACCGGACTTGAAGCCCTTCACGGCGCTGCCGGTTTCGACGACCTCGCCGGCCCATTCGAGGCCGAGGATCGTGCCGGGTCCGCCGGCGCTCCCGTGCTTATGGCCACTGAACATGATCAGATCGGCGCGGTTCAGTCCGGAGGCGCGGACGCGTACCAGCACTTGATCGGCGGTGGGTACAGGGCGCGGGACATCGCGGATCTCGATGCTGTTCGCAGTGAGGACAGCGGCTTTCATAGTGTAACTTTCTTATTGGATCACAACCAGTTGTTTCGGATCGAGCGCGAGCCACGTATCGGTGTCGACGGCGAACACGTCTGATGGCCTGGCTGCAACCTTCAAACGCAAATTCGAACTCGCCGCCGCGAATACGTAGTCCCAGTGCTCGCCCAGGAACGTGCGCTCGACGATCCGCCCGGGTATTTGTATGCGGCCATCGGCATCTGCCGGTCGTTCCGACGACAAGGAGAGGCTTTGCGGGCGGACCGAGGCGGTGATGGTCGATGCGGTCGCGTCGACACCTTCGAGACGCGCTGCATCCACGGCGAAGCCATCGAACCGGATCTGGGATCTGTCCCGCCGGCCTTCGATGAAGTTGGTACGGCCGATGAACCCCGCCACAAAACGAGTGCGCGGCCGCGCGTAGATCGTATAGGGCGCGTCGACCTGCTCGACGCGGCCGCGGTTCATGACGGCGATCCGGTCCGACGTGGCCATCGCCTCGGCCTGATCATGGGTGACGTAGACCGTCGTGATACGGAACGCCTCGTGTAGCCGCCGGATTTCCGTGCGCATTTCCTCGCGCAGATTGGCGTCGAGATTTGACAGCGGCTCGTCGAGCAGTAGCACGCTCGGTTGTACGACGATCGCGCGGGCGAGTGCGACGCGCTGTTGTTGACCGCCGGAGAGTTCGGCGGGGTAGCGATGCGCGAGGGTGCCGAGTTGCACCACGTCGAGCACCTGTCCAACGCGCTGCTTGATCTCGGCGGAGGGTAATTTTCGCAGCACCAAACCGAAGCCGACGTTCTCGGCAACCGTCATGTTCGGCCAGATGGCATAGCTTTGAAAGATCATAGACATGCCCCGTCGCTCGGGCGGCACGGAGCCGCTCGCCGACGAGAGCACGCGACCGTCGACCTCGATCGTGCCGCCGCTCGGGTCGATGAAACCGGCGATCATGCGGAGCGTCGTCGTCTTGCCGCAACCGGACGGACCGAGCAGCGACAGAAACTCACCATCCCTGATGTCGAGGTCGACGTTGTCGACGGCGCGGATCTGGCCGTAGGCGCGCGTCAGATTTTTGAGGCGAAGGGTCGGCATCAGGCTCTCCGCAGCATGAAATCACGACCGACGATGCGGAAGCCGAGGATCACGATGGCGACCGTTATCACGAGCAGCACACCCCCGAGAGCCGAGAGCTGTTCGAGCCGGCCCTCTTCGCTGAAGTCGAGCATGACCATCGACATGACGCGCGTTTTCGGCCCGGTCAGGAAAATCGCCGTCGAAAGCTCCTGGCACGCCGGGATGAAAACGAGAATCCAGGCGCCGACCAGTGGACGTTTCAACAGCGGTGCGACGACGCGGCGAATGGCGGTGGCGCGCGAACCGCCGAGAATGCGCACCGCTTCCTCCATCTCCGGATGGATACTGGCGATGCCGGCGGCCGAGTTCTGGTAGGCGATAGGCAGCAGACGCGTGGTGAAGGCGAGAATCACGATGGCTGCCGTGCCGGCCAGGGAGAACGGCGGCGTCGTGTAAGCCGCGTAGAACCCGACGGCCAGGACAAGGCCTGGGATGACGAAGGGCGTCATGCAGAGAAAGGCCAGCATCTGCGCGCCGCGCATGACGTTGCGCTTGACCATGTAGGCGATGCATAAGGCGAGAGCGAGCGACGCCATGGCGGCGGTGCCGCCGTAGACCACGCTGTTGACGATCGCGGTCTGTGCCTGGACATGCTCGAACAAGACGAAGTGATAATTGTCGAGTGTCAGGTTGCTCCATGTGAAGCCGCGCCCCCACGCACGCGACAATGACGCCTGGACAAGCACCACCAGCGGCATGAGGACCGAGAGCGCCATGACCACGATCGCATAGGCGAACATCGGCCAGCGCCAGAGACCAAGGCGTACGATCCGGCGCTCGCCGCCCTTACCGGCGAGGGTCGTATAACCGCGACCGGCCAGCAATCGGCGTTGCAGGCCGAGCAGCGCGAGGGTGATGCCGAGCAGTGGCAGCGCGTAGGCAGCGGCGACTTCAGCCCGCACCGGAGACTCGAAAAATTGCCAGAGCTGCGTCGTCACGACCGGATAGCGCGCCGGAATGGCAATCAGCGCCGGCACGCCGAACAAGGCGATCGACTGCAGGAAGACCACGATAACGCCGCCGATGATCGACGGATAGACCAGCGGCAGCGTGATCTTCATCGCCGTTCGGAAAGCATTCGCGCCGAGCATGTTGGCGGCATCTTCCATCTCCGACGAAATCAGTTCGAGCGCCGTCGAAGTGAAGACGAAAATGAAGAAATAGAGATTGCCGGCCATGATCAAGATGAGCCCGGACAGGCTGAAGATATTGAGGATGCCGCTATCGGAACCGCTCGCAGCCATCCAGATCTTGTTGAGCCAACCCGCGTTCGGACCAGCCAGCAATATCCAGCCGACGGCACCGAGATACGGCGGCGTGATGAAGGCCGCCAGCACACCGAGACGCACGAAGCCACGGCCCGGCATGTCTGTGCGCACCGTCGCCCAGGCCAGTGGTACCGCAAAGAGGGCCGCCAGCAGCGAGACACCCGTCGCCATGACGAGGGTATTGAGCAAGGCCTGGACGTGACGCCAACGGCCGAACGCGGCGAGATAGTTGTCGACCGTGTAGCCGGTGCCGTCGATCACTTCGAAGCTCGACAGAACCAGGCGGGCGACCGGATTGACGACGATGAACACCAGGATCGCCGCGCAGCAAATCCACAACAGCGGCGTCAAATCCCAACCGCGACCGGTCGGTTGCGTGAGGCGCTCTTGTGTAGACCGTGAATGTGCGGGGCCGCTGGCGGTTGGCGGCTTTGAGTTGAAGCTCATTCGTCCCTCGGCTTCTGGGCTGCGTCAGTCAGATGCCGAATGTATCGCGCCATTTTTCCTTGATGTCGGGGATGCCTTTGACGAGCGCATTCGCGTTGGAGACGATTGTTTTCAAGTCTTGGAAAGGCTTCGCCCCCTTCGGCGTCGTGTTCGGATGAATGCCGTCCTGTTGGCCCGTCAGCGACACGACGCTCGCTTCGGGACTCGAGAAAAATTCCAGCAGCAGCTTGGCGGCGTTGGGATGTTTCGATCCCTTCGGGATCGCCGACGGCGCGACGACGATGATAGTGCCGTCCTCTGGATAGACGAGATCGATCGGCTCGCCACGCAGCTTGGCTTCGAGCGCTGTTTGCGTGGCGCCAGCGGCCACGCTGCGCTCTCCGGCGCGGAGCATGGTCAGGGTATCCTGGATCGAACGGCCGATCTGCGGATTGTTGGCCTTCAGCTTCTCGAAGAAGTCCCAGCCGTAGAGACGATTCATTTCATAGGCCCAGATGCCAACGTAGCCCGAGAACGCTGGATGACCCACGGAAACCTGGTTCTTCCAGCGGGGATCGAGCAGGTCGGGCCACTTTTTCGGAACCTCACCGGGTTGCACCTTGGAGGAATTGTAGGTGATGCCGACAATGCCGATGGACGTGGTGTGATAGAAGCCGTCGGGATCGACATTCTGCAACGAGGGGATCATCGTCGTGGCGTTCGCGGGCACGTACTTCTCGAGTAGCCCCTTGGCCTTCAACTCGACGCAATGGCCGATGTCGGTCGATTGAAACAGATCGACTTGCGGCCCGCCTGATTTGAGCTCCTGCGTCAGGCGCTGGTAGGCGACTTGCGCGGTCGTGCGGACGACGTTGACTTTGACGCCCGGATATTTGGCGGTGAAGGCCGAACCAAAGCGTTCGGCGAGGTCGGCGGCGTAATGGGCCGTGTAAAGCGTGACCTCGCCTTCTTTCTGCGCGGCGGCATAGAGGTCTTTTTCGGCCTCGGAGGTCAGGGCTGCGAGGACGCGTGTGCTGCTGGTGGCTGCGAGGGCAGCCGCTCCAGCGGCGAAGGCGCGCCTGGAAATGCGCGGATTTACGACGTGCATGAGGTTTCTCCCGCCGCTTTTTTATAGCTCTCTGTCGAGGCTGGCCGATCGCGGTGATCATGCGCCAGCTTCAGACTAGCAGTGGTCGCGCAGTATTCAACTGAAGCTTTCAAACGCTTGGACATCGGACTCTCGGATGAACGTCCGGGCGATGCATGTCGAACACGGCACTACCTCTTAGCCACGACCACCCGATGCACCTTGACGGCATGTGCGATCGGGCTCCAACGTCACCGGCGTTACAGCGCCTCCTGAATTTGTGAGTAGAAGTCGGTTACCCGTCCACTGAACGGGTGTGCAACGGTCGACGACCATCGCGGGTATTTGCAAGATGTGGACATCAGCAAAATTGTTGCGTGCGGTGGCCGTGCTGCAGCTCTGCCTGTCTGCGGGTGCAGCCGCACAAGTCCCGACCGCGCCGGCGGCGACCCCGGTTGCGCCAGCGACCCCGGTTGCGCCATCGGCTCCTATCCCGGTTCCGTTCGAGCAAGCGGTCGATGCGGCGGCGTCGGCGCTGTTTGAGAAGGCGGCAGCGGCGATGGGCAAAGACGACAAGATCGAGTTCGTGATCGACCCGCTGATCGATGGCGTCACAGGCGTGCAGTCCGTCGCCTCGCGCACGATCGAGCAGCGCATTCTCGAAATCGCCAGAACCAAGTTCGCCAAATTCGAACCACAACCCTTCATGAACGTGTTTCTGTCGCGCACGCCGCTGGTCCTGGTCGGCACGTTCACGGCTATTAACAATGCCGGACAAGTCAGTGCGCCGCGCGATGCCTATCGCGTTTGCCTCACCTTTGCCGACCTCAGGTCACAGGTGGTCGTCGCCAAGGGGGTTTCGCGTGCAACGATGCAGGGTATCAATCCGACACCGATCGGCTTCTTCAGCGAAACCCCGGTGTGGGCGCGAGACCCGGCGACGGACGCCTACATCAAGACCTGCCAGGGCACCAAGCTGCAGGAGAAGATCGACCCCGCATATATAAACCGGATGCTGGCCTCGGCACTGATCGTGGAGGGCATCAAGGCTTACGATGCACGCAAATACAAGTCCGCTGCCGAACTCTACCAGTCGGCGTTGAACACGGATGGCGGCGATCAACTGCGGGCCTACAACGGGCTTTATCTCGCCAACCTCAAGCTGCGTAACGCACCCGGGACGACGGAAGCGTTCGGGCGTTTGGTCGACTACAGCCTAAAGGCCAACCGGCTGGGGGTCCGCTTCCTGTTCGAGCCGGGGAAGGCGACGTTCATCCGCGACAAGCAACTGTCGGCACAGTATCCGATGTGGATTACCCAACTGGCCAAGCGTGTCGAAGCCACCACCTCGTGCCTGGACATCGTCGGCCACACCAGTCGCACCGGCACCGAACCAGCCAACGACAAGCTCTCGGCAGAGCGCAGCGCAGCGATCAAGGCGCGCTTGGTGACAGCCGCGCCGGCGCTGGCCGCGCGCATCGTCACCCACGGTGCCGGCTCGCGCGAAAACCTGGTGGGCACTGGTCGTGACGACGCCAGCGATGCCGCTGACCGGCGCGTGGAATTCAAGCTGGCGCAATGCACCTGAGACGAGTTTGCGATTAGTCCTACACGTTTATTTCGGTACGATCATGCCGATCGCCAACCCTGCGGCGGATCGCTCCCATCTGGTTTGAAGTCTTCGAGGCGCGTCTTGTCGGATCGTGAACCACTCGCTGTCGGCTTTGTCCTGGCCGAGCGGTACCAGTTGGCGAAAGTGCTCGGCGAGGGCACGTTCTGGCTCACCTACCTGGCAACGGATCTGGTGGCCGAAGCCCCTGTCGTCATCAAGGAGTATCTGCCGGTCGTATTGGCGAGGCGCCGCGAGGACGGCGTGGTCGAGCCGCGTTCGCCTGCGATGCAGCCAGCGTTTGCCGAGGGCGCCGAACGGGTGCGGGGCGAAGCGCTGTCGCTGGCGAAAATCGAACACGTCGCCATTGCGCGTGTGCGTGCAGCTTTCGGGGCGAATGGGACCGCCTACATCGTGCGTGACTACGTCGAGGGGCAGAGTCTGGTCAATTGGCTCAATTCGTCGCCGCGCCATCTCACACCTGATGCCATTGACCGCGTGTGTGCAGCGCTGCTCGATGCGCTCGAAACGGCTCATGCGAATGGCCTCTGGCATCTCGATATCACGCCCGAGCATGTGGTGATCCGCACGACAGACAACCTGCCTGTTTTGATCGATTTCGGCGTAACGCGGGCGGCCATCGCCTGCAGCACGCGTGCCATGCACACCTTCGTGCGGCCCGGATATTCGCCCCCCGAGCAGCACATCTTCGATGAGACGGCCCAGGGACCATGGACGGATGTCTACGGTATTGCCGCCGTCTTTTACCGCGCGGTGACGGGTCGTGGTCCGATCGATGTCATAACCCGAAATCACACCGACGATATGCCGACAGCGACGGCGGCGGCGAGTGCTCCATACCGCCGGGTGTTGTTGCAGGCCATCGACAAGGCGATGGCGCTCGATCCCGCGCGTCGCCAGCAAAGTATCGAAGAGTTGCGGTCGGACCTGTTCCCTGCGGTCGAGACACGCATCCTGGCGCTTGATCCGCGCCGCGAAAAAGCGATCGATGGTTCCGCGAACGCAAGTCCGACCGAGACGAAACGTGCGCAGGCCCGACGTTGGTTGGCTCCGGTGCTGGTACTTGCGGTTCTCGCCGGTGGGCTCGGCGCGTTCATCGCCTCCCGCTCCGTTTCGCTGCCGGCCCGACCGCCAACCGGGCAGACAACGGTCGCTCTCGACATTGGTCGCACCACCGATCTGCTCCTGTTGCTGAATGCCTTAGCCGCCGACCCCGCGCAACGCGTGCAGATCGAGCGCCGGTTGCGGGACTTGGGCCTGATCCGAATAGTGCTGGCCGACAGCACGATCTGGAGGAGGCCCGGCGACGGCCTGGCGTTTCGCGATTGCCCGACATGTCCCGAGTTGGCCGTGGTGCCGGCTGGATCGTTTTTGATGGGGTCGCCGGCGTCCGAGCCCGGGCGCGGTGACGACGAGGATGACACGCCGGGGCCGGGCGGCGACCGCGTAGCGGTCTCGCTGCCCCACCCGTTCGCCATGGGCCGCTATGCCGTGACACTGGCTGAATTCGGCGATTTCGTCAGGCAGGCCGGTCACAGAATGGAGCCCGGCTGCCACGCGCGCTATGGTGCCTGGCAACTGTTTCCTGACCTCACCTGGCAGCATCCGGGCTTCGCCCAGGACGATCGCCATCCCGTAGTGTGCGTCAGTTGGGACGATGCGCAGGCTTATGTGGCGTGGCTCGGTGCCAGAACGGGGCAACGCTACCGACTGCCGACAGAGCAGGAACGGGAGTTCGCCACGCGCGCGACGGGTAATGGTGCACGTCAGCCTCGGTACTTTTTCGGTGACGGCGAGTCCGATCTGTGCAGATTTGCCAATATCGCCGATCTCGACGCCAAGGCCGTCAATCCCCAGTGGAACGTGGTCGACTGCCACGATGGTTTTGCGCAGACAGCACCGGTCGGAAGCTACCTGCCGAACGCTTTCGGCCTCTACGACATGCTCGGCAATGTCTGGGAATGGACGAACGATTGCTTCAAAAATAGCCTGCCGCGTGCCGGTGATTTCACTGCGGCGTGTACATCGGTCGATCAGCGCGTGCTGCGCGGTGGCTCGTGGCGCGATGACGGTCGCGTCGTCCGATCGGCGGCGCGCATCGCCAGCGTACCCGCTATCCGAGACGAGATCGTCGGATTTCGGGTCGTGCGTGACATGCCGCCATAGGTGATCGAGGGGTGCGCAGAAGCACTTCTTGTTGTGACCGAACCGATGCTTCAGGCTATGACTGCGAACAAGCATGCCCAAGGGGAACTGATATGTGGAGTTCGACCGAGTACCAGACGCTGCAGCGCGGTGCATTGCTGCAGAAAATAAGCTTGGCGTCCGGGCTTGTTCTTTTTCTGTTTGCGGGAACGCACTTCCTCAACACCGCGCTCGGTCTGATCAATCTCGATACGATGGTCACATTTCAGGAATGGCGGTGGGTCGTAACCCGGTCGCTGCCGGGAGGGATCATTCTGTTGGCGGCCCTGCTGTTCCACATGGGGCACGGCCTCTACAAGCTGTCGACCCGCTCGACGTTGCGGTTGCCAGCCTGGGAACTGGCGCAGATCGGCTTGGGGCTGTCGATCCCGTTCCTGTTGTTGCCGCACATCGTCAACACGCGGGTCGCGCATATGTTTTTCGGTGTTCAGGACACCTACCTGTACGAACTCGCGAAGTTGTGGCCCGTCTCGGCGCTGATCCAGAGTTTGCTGTTGGCGATCGTCTGGCTGCATGGCTGCATCGGCATCCATCATTGGCTGCGTTTATCGCCTGCGTACCGCCGCGTTCAGCCCGTCCTGCTGTTCATCGCGATCGCAATCCCGCTCGGCGCACTGGGTGGGTTCATGGTGGCCGGTCGCGTCGTTGCCTCGACGATCGGCGATGCCGCCATATTTGATCGCGTCAAACAGGCGACAGCCTGGCCCGATGCGGTTGCTTCCGACAGGCTGGCCCAGTATCGCGACATGACCCGCGTCGTCTTCGCGGGCCTGCTCCTGGCGTCGGCTGGCGTGATCGCCTGGGCTCAATACAGGCGGTCGGCGATCAAAAAGGTCGCCATTCGTTATATCGGTGGCCCCGTGGTGAATGTCGCCCCGGGAGCGACGCTGCTCGAAATCAGCCGCATGAACGGGGTTCCACACGCTTCGGTTTGCGGCGGCCGGGCGCGCTGCTCGACCTGCCGCGTGCGGATCGAGGAGGGGGCCGACAAACTGCCGCCGCCGGTATTCCCTGAAACCCTCACACTGGCGAGCATCGCGGCTCCTTCGAACATACGATTGGCCTGCCAGATCAGGCCGAACCAACCCCTGACGGTGACGCGACTGTTGAAAGCCGCCACGACGGGGCCAGATGCGGCCTTCCTAGAAGAGACGGATTCGGCCGGTGTTGAAAAACCCCTGGCGGTGCTGTTTCTCGACCTGCGCGACTTCACGAACCTGTCGAACGGGCGCTTGCCCTATGACGTGGTCTACATCCTGAACCAGTTTTTCTCCGGCGCCGGCTTGGCGATTACCGGAAACGGGGGCTGGATCGACAAGGTGATGGGAGACGGGTTGCTCGCCGTCTTCGGCCAACGACTTGGCGTCGAAGCCGGATGCAGGCAGGCTTTGCGCGCCGCGCGCGACATCGACCTCGCGCTCGATCACGTTAATGCCAAGCTGGAAGCCGAGATAGGCCAGCCGCTCCGCATCGGCATCGGCATTCACGCCGGTCCGCTGCTCATCGGGCGGATCGG
Source organism: Hyphomicrobiaceae bacterium (assembly GCA_025359165.1). Classification (GTDB taxonomy): domain Bacteria; phylum Pseudomonadota; class Alphaproteobacteria; order Rhizobiales; family Hyphomicrobiaceae; genus JABFRJ01. The sequence continues at coordinate 20,518 of JANYHG010000012.1, read as the reverse complement.
CTATGGCGAAGCGGTCGGATTGACGGTCGTCGGAACCGTCGTCAACGTCGCAAGCCGGCTCGAAAGTATCGCCAAGGAAAAGGGATGCCAGATCGTGCTGTCGCGTGATGTGGCACGACACGCGGGCTGGATCGACAACGAATTGACGGCGACCAAAGTCAAAGTGCGTGGCGTGGAAGGCCAGATCGAGGTGATCGGCATTGCGCGCGGCCGCGATCTGCCGACGCGACTGCTGGCACCGATCGAGGGTGACGTTGACACCGCGCCGGCGGTTCACCGCTTTGGTGCCTAAGCGCCTAGGTGGGAGACTGCGCGGTCAGGGTTGTGCGAACGCCGTGACGTTGACGACCTGAACCCGGCGGTTGACGTCCGACTGCGGTTGTTGCGGATCTTTCAGCCGCGTGTCGCCAAAGCCCAAAGCTACCAACCGTGACGGTGCCAATCCGTACGCCGTGATCAGGTGTTGGCGCACGGCCTCGGCGCGACGCTGCGACAGATCGAGGTTGAAGTCTGGCTTGCCCTTCGCATCCGTATGCCCGGCGATGAGGAAGACGGCCTTGGCGAGCCGTGCGTCGGACAGCGCCAGCCCGAGCACCGACAGCGCTTCGGCGGCTTTCGGATCGACCGCGACCGACCCGAAATCGAAGTAGACGAAAATATCTGCGCTCGGCAAAATCGGCTCGATGGTCGCTGCAGCGGCGGGCACTGCAAGAGGTGCCGGGACGGAGACGGCAGCCGGTGTCGGAGCGGCGGGCGGCGCTGCGGGCGCTGCCACAACTGCAGGTGCGCTGGCGGGTGGCGCTTGCGGCACGGTGTCGGCCAGCGGTTTGGATGACGCAGGCGGCGTGCTGGTCGGCGGTGCGCTGGCCCCGATTGCGGCAGGTGGCGGCGGCGCGGCTGGCGCGGGATTTGCGCCCGTGCGTCCCTGCAACTTGTTAATAAGGTCCTCGACCGATTGGCGCTCCGATTGCGACTGCGCCTTGCCGAGCAATTCCATGGCGCTGGGTTGTTGCTGAGCGTGCGCCGACTGATTTGACACCGACGCCAACAGACAGGCCGCCCCCATCAACGCCCTTGCTCGCTTTCCGGGTCGCGGGATCATGCCTTTCGGCGACTGTCGCATCGGATCTGCAACTCCAAAAAACCAGTCGTGGGTATCGCGCCCGGCAAGCGAACCGGTCGCGTCAGGGTACCGACAATCGATCCGAACCGCCAATCAAATCAGCGGCTGACGGAACGCTTCGAACTGGTTCAGCAGCCGTCCCGCAAGCGTTCGTGGTCGTTGTTCCTGATGTCGTCTAACTGGATCCGCAGCAGAATTTCCGAGCATGCCATACGTGACGCTTTATGAGGTGCCTTGGCCTGCCTGGAGGCCAGTTGCACCGGCGGCGAAGGGGCTGTTGCCGCCTTAGCCTCGGTTGCTCGTGGGGCGACTGCGGACGGACCGTCATCGGGCTGCAAGCTGCAAGGCACAGTCATGACAATGCCGACATTGGGCAAAAATTTGCTGCAGGTGCCGTCGGGAGCCGCAGCCGCGATGCGAACCGGCCCGGTGGTCTTGGGGCTCGGCACCGGCCGGTCCTGGGCGCTGGCGCTGTGCTGCGTCGCCGTCAGTAGGATGCTCAGTACGATACCCAGTGCGAGCCCGAGCCGTGCCGTGATTTGTTTCATGCTTTTCCCCAGACTTTGCATTCGCACGCAGGTCGTTTGCAGCACTATTCATCGTGTCGACGGTTAGGGATGTTCCCCAGGATACCGCCATGCTTTGTTGGCTTTCCATTGTTGGCAGTCTGGCCCGCGCCGACGTAGGATGCGGGTGGACTGAGGCGCGAAAAGCAGAGCTCATGGATACTGGATTGATCGTTGCACTGCTGGGGCGTTCCCAACTGTTCGGCCCACTGGATGAGACCAGACGGCTGACGATTGCTAAGCAGATGCGGGAAACCAGCTTCCCGGCCGGCCAGGTGATCTTCAGTCGCGGCGACCTTCCGGCGGAGGTTTATCTCGTTCTGGATGGTGTCGTGCGGCTGTCCGTCCTTTCGGTGGAGGGGCGGGAATTGTCGTTTGCCCATGCCGACACCGGCAGCGTGTTCGGCGAAATCGCGGCATTAGATAATGGCCCGCGCACAGCCGATGCCACCGCCATCACGCCGCTGCGGGTAGCGGTGCTGTCGAAGGCCGCGTTGCGAAGCGCCATCGAGACCATGCCGGCCATGGCGCATGCCGCGATCACGCTGGTGTGCGGGCGGCTCAGGCAGGCCGACCAGCAGCTCGAATCCATCGCGCTGCACTCGATCGAGGTGCGGTTGGCGCGGTATCTGTTGTCGCAACTGCAGCGTGGGCAGAAATCGGCGACGCCGCAGCGGCTCGATCTCGATATTTCGCAAACCGAACTGGCGTTGCGTATCGGGGCGAGCCGGCCGAAGGTGAATGCCGCCATCGCCAAGCTGGAAGACTGCGGTGCCATCGAGCGGAAAGGCCGCTTCATCGAGTGCAACGCCGAGGAGTTGGAACTGATCGCGGCGCAGTAAGGGCGCGATGTCGACCGCAGCTGGTCATGCCGCTTCGGCCAGCACGTCGTCGAACGACGCAGGCGCGTCGGTCACGGCCACTCGGATTGCGGTGATCAATTTGTGCCGGTTGAACCCCCATTGCTGATTGAGCCGCAGGCTGCAGGCGACGGCGCAGGCAACGTCGAGCACATGTTCCGCGTGGTCCTGCATCAAATCCGTCAATCGTCGCGAAGCCAGCACGGACTGCAGACAAATCAGGCGGGCGAAAAGTGCTTGGCCCCGTTGCGCCGACCCACGGTAAGTCTGCCAGAAGGCCGTTTCCATGCCAGCGATGTCAGATGCAGACAGCGTGCGCGAACCGGCGAGGCGGCCCTGATTGGGCTGCGCCAGACGTAAGTGCGTCCGCAGTTCGATAGCGGTCACGAGGGCGACGTCGGTCGGGTCGAAACGGGTCGGCATGGCGGTGTCTCCGAAGATCGCTGGGCTCAGGGTTCCTCGAAATTAAGCCGGCGACGGCGGCGACGCAGTTCCCGGCGAGACAGCAGCAGCGCGGCGCGGAAGAGGATGTGCCTCGTCCGCGCCGCGCTGTTTGATCGACCGATAAAATGAATTAGCGACTGAAAACTGCGGCGGGATCGATGCGGGTGACTTTCAGGATCGCGGACATCGCCGACATCACGCACATGCCGACCGTGAGGCAGAAGAGAACTGCGGCAAGTCCCGGTGTCATCAAAACCTGCAGCGAGGAGTGTTGCGACGCCCAGGTAATTCCAAGACTGAGGACCATTCCAAGCGCGTAGCCGAGCACCGCGCTCAACAAGGCCTGGATGAGGATGACTTTGTGAATGTAGCCGGCAGAAGCGCCGAGCGCCCGCAGCGTCGCAAACTCGTTGAGATGATCCTTGGTGCTGGCGTAGAGCGTCTGCGCGACGATGACGATGCCAACGATGATCCCGAGCACTGCACCGGCGATCAGTGCGCCGCCGGCACCGGTTTGGAACAGCCAATAGTCGAGGCTTCGGCTGCGGAATTCGGCATGGGTCAGGATTTCGACGTCCTTCAGGCGGACGGCGAGGCTTTGGCGCACCGTCGCGATATCGGCACCTGCCTTGACGCGCACCAGGGCATAGGACGACTGCTCAGGTGATGCATCCAGCATGGACCGCGCACGCTGCAGCGTCGTGAAAACGTACGGCAGCGTGGTGAAGGACCGGATGCCGTCGGTAACCGTCGAGATCATCACCTTCTTGGCATTGACTTCCGCGTGTTCGCCGAGCCTGACAATGCCGAGCTCGCCGAAATAGCTGCGGTCGATGGCGACTGCAGCGGGACCGGTGAGCGCCTCGGCGCTGCCTTCCACGATATTCCAGGGTCTCAACCCCCCGTTCGCGATGCTGGAACCGATCATCAAGACCGCCGTCGACCCGCCGCTGGGCTTTTTCCAGGACGCAAATCCAACCGCCAGTTCTTCGACGTTTTCGACCCCAGCAATCGACAATGCGGCCTGCTTTTCGCGTCCGGCGAGGAACGACGGATCGTCGAAGCTCTTGGTGCCGTAGGGGACGATCCACAGATCGGCGCGGGACTGCTGGAAGAACGTCGTGATCATCTTTTCGGAGCTGAGATAAAGCCCGAGTTGGACGGCCACCAGCACAACCGAAAAGATGATGCCGACGAGCGTGACTGTCAGGCTCATGCGATCGTGAAACAGATTGCGATAGGCCAATTTAGCGATACCGCGGATGGTCTGCGAGAAGGTTGCGGCGCGGCTCTTGCCCTGATGTGATGGGGTGCGGGCGTGTGTGTCGGCGGTCATGGCGTTTCCTTCGCAGGGTGATCGAGGTCTCGTTCCGGGACGCCATGGCCCTATTTGAAGGCCATGGCTGTGCGGGCGGACTGCTTATTGCGAACACGGGACCGAGATGGTCATGGACAGGTTCGGCAGAAACCGCTTGCATTCGACGGGTCCTGCGGTTTGAGCGGCCTCGACAGGTGCGACAGTCTGAGCGGCGTCGACCGGATTGTCGGTGGCGACGGTCGGTATTGCCAGCGCGGTGGATTCGATTCCGGGGAGTTCAGACCTCGTAACTTTCGCGCTGGTCGGCTGCAACTGGCCTCGTGGAGTCTCGGTCGCCGGCAGCTTGCTTGCCGCGTCGGGCCGCTTGATCGGCTGTGACGCCGCTTGCGCAAGTGACGTCTCGATTGCCGGTTCGGTTTTCGCCATCGGGGGCGCGGATGCCGGAGTGGATCGTGCCTCGATCGCAATCGATCGTGTCGGCTTTACCGCCAGAAGCGTGTCGTCGCACGACCAGTCGCCGTCTGCGAAAGTCCAACGCGAATTGCCGTAATACCAGACGTCGTCGATATACACCCAAGCGAAGCGCCCATACCACCAGTGGCCCTTGCCGTCGGTCCAACCCTTCTTCAGGGCATCGTAATGGCGTCCCTTTTTATCCGCCAGCAGCGCGCGAGCGTAGTGGCGATCCGTCAGTTTCAGCGCGGGCGTGACGTGCTTGACGAGCGTCGCCGGCTTTGGAGTGATTTTTACGATCTTGAGGGTGTCGACTTTGAGTTTCTCGACTTTGAGTTTTGTAGATTCGACCTTCTTGGGTTCGACCTTTCGCGCGTGGTGCTCCCGGACCACCTTGCTTTCCGAGTTAGGCTGCCGATGCGTGCGGTCGTCGCGATGCTTTTCTTTTGATGCCACTGATTTCGTCGACGGGGCGTGTGTTGCTGAGCGGAGCGCGGGCGACCTGTCGTGACTGACAAAACTCATGGCGCTATGCGAAGACGATCCGGCGAAGAACGAGTGGCCGCCGCCACCATGCCCGCCGCTGCCACCGCCGCCGCCGCGTGCGAATGCCGGACTTGCCGCGAGCAGAGCTGCCGTTGCACTCAAGGTGACCAAAGTTTTCATCAGGTTTTTCATGGCGATTTCCTCCGATTTGCAGCGCGGCTGCGTGGGGCTGGATGTGTGAGAGGGATCATGGCCGCAGCGGCGCGGTTCCGCTGTCCCGTACGGAACAGGCCGGCGGGATTTGTCCGTTGTCGGGTAAATCAGGCTGCGCGCACGCCTGAGATGTCCGTGGTCCGTGTAGCGGGCGTTGCAAACTGTTGCGCGACGCGGGCGATGAAAGCGGCGCTGCGTTCGACGACGACGTGACGCTGCCGGTCGATCGTCACGATGTGATAGCTATCGTCGAGCACGACGGTATCGACCATTCCCGCGAGGTTGCGCTGGAGATAGGTGAGATTGCTGAGCGCGGCATAATCGTCTTCGCGGGGATGCAGGATGAGTGTGGGCTGGCGGATGGTGGACACCACCTTCATCAGCGCCTGCACCAGCCATCGATGTTCGAGGACAGCTCCACCAGGTGTGTTCGGCAAGCCGGCGACAGTCGTATCGCTGCTCTGCAGCGCTGCCTTGATGAACTCGCGAATGCGCGCATCCTTGATCCCGTGCGGGTGGCGGTCCGGAAAGTCGATCAGATTGGCGAGGAATTTCTGATTGACGATCCGAAACAACCGCGCGTACCAGGGAATGGTCCAACCGTTGAGCCATAACGTCGGCGCGAAAAGGGTGAGGGCCTGAACATCTCGAGGGCGGTTGGCGGCGAGCAGCAGCGCCAGCACCGCGCCGCTCGAAAGTCCGCCGACGATGACGACGTCACACTCGCGGCGCAGCTCGTCGAGCGCCTGTTCGGCGCAGGCGTACCAATCCTGCCAGGTCGCGGCCTTCACGTTGGCCTCGCTGCCGCACTGGCCGGAAATCTGCGGGCAATGCACCGTATACCCGGCCCGCGCGATGCCGTTGGCGACGAAGCGCATTTCGGCGGGGGTCCCGCACATGCCATGGATCAACAGCACGCCGGTGCGCCCGCCTGCGATCCGGTAGGTCGAATTCTGCTGTGTCATGACGCGCTCCGCTGTTTGAACCCTCTATGGATTGAAACCTAGGCGGAGCGGGGCGGCGGCGCTGTTCCGAATGGAACACGGAAGAATTATCGAAAAAAATAAATGAGTAAAGTATTTGATGCGGTGTCGATAATACGAACGAAAACGTCCCTCCATGCCCGGAGGCATCGAGGGACGTTTTGAATGTCGGCTGATATTGAATCAGGCGCACGTCTTGGTGTCGGTCGGCGCACGCGTCCAGATCATAGTTTCGCTGAGCATTTTCGACCCCATGTACCCCATGACCTGCAGATTACCGTTGCTCAGGGGCGTGATCTCGACTTTGTATTTCCGGTCGTCGTCGACGTCCAGGATCCAGCCGCCATCCCATTTGCCGCCGGCGATCGGTTTTGCGTCGCCGATAACCTGCGTGCCGCACACGCTGCCGTTCTTTCGGTCTTTGATCCAGACGATGCGGCCACACAAATTGCCGCCGCAGTCGCTGATCTGGACGGCACCGCGACCGGTATGGTCGAGCCATATGCCGGTGGGCTGCCCACCTGCGATGGCACGCGAAGCGATGCCAGTATTTGCAAAAAATGCCAGGGCGAGAAGGGAATTCTTGATGGCGGTGTGCATCGTGATGCTCCTGATTGGTGATGGGTCGATAAGTGGATTTAAGCAGTCGCGGTGGATTTTCTGTTCGAGCCTTGCACGAGGGTCTGGTGCACCCTCTGGTGATGACCGGTGGCTGGTATGTTCACTTTGGGCTCAATGAACAACTCGCCGTCCCGCCAGTCGAAGGTGTAATCGGCAGGCGACGAAAGAGCGTGCATGAGGGTGGCGATCGGCTGCATTTTCGGTCTCCTTTGAAGGGCGGATTGTGAGTGCGCGAGGTGTTTGCACTCGATGACTAGACATTACGCCGAGCGGATGAGACGCACTGTTCCCGGGGAAACAACGAAGCAATTTTTTGATTTGCAAATCTGGTTTTTTAAATTTTTCTGATGATCCGGTGTTTAATGCATTAAACAAAAAAGGCGGCCTCGTGTGAGGCCGCCAGTCAGGGGTGGGACGCACGTTTCGGTGATGGCTCAACGAAAAAACACCTCCGTTCTCATGCCGGTCAGCAATGGCACCGAACCATCGAGCAGAATGGTGACTTCGAGGACTTCGACGTCGGTCGGCCGGCGTGGCCCGCGTTGGCCGATGCGGGGCTGGGCCAACGATGGCGCAACGGCCGTGACTTTGCCTTCGAAATCCCGGCCGGGGTAGGTATCGGTGCGGACGAACACGGATTGTCCGAGCCGCACCTTGGCGGCATCCGTCTCGTCGACTTCGGCGACGACGCGCATTGCCGAGACATCACCCATGACGAGCAGGGGGTGATCCATCGAGGGACCGACGGTTTCGCCGACCTTGCCCGATATTTGTAAAATCGTGCCTGCCGACGCGGCCCGGATGCGGGTTTTGTCGAGCATCGTTTCGGCGACCGAGACGTCGGCGCGTGCGGCCGTGAAGGCCGCCTCCAGCCGCGTCGGGGCAGCAAGGCCCGGTTTGGCGAGTGCGGCTCCGAGCGCCGCCCGTTCTCGCTGCACACGCTCGCGTGCTTCGACCAGCCGCTTGCGTGCCGATGCCACGGCTTTGTCGCTGTCGCCAGCGCGTCGGGCACCGAGAACGAAGTCCAGTTCGAACCGCGCGCCCGTGGCGCTCCGCTCGGCGGAGTAGAGGAGATCTTCAATCCGTTTGATGTCTTCGCGACCGACCGCGACCGGTTGGGCGTCACGCTCGCGGCGGCGGACGGCGGCTTCCGCTTCGGCCGAGACGAGACGGAAGCGCGCCTCGTCGTCTTCGAGCCGCAGCAGCACGTCGCCCTCCTCGACCCTGTCGTTTGCCTGCACGAAGCTTTGCGCGATGCGGCCGGGCACGGTCGGGGAAATGCGGATTTCGCCGTATCTCGGCTCGGTGCGCCCGATGGATGCGATCTGCCAGGCCGGGGCTTTCGGTGTCGCGTTAGCTGTTATTTCGGCGGCAGAGGCGTGCAGAGGGCGAGCGGCCAGCACGTAGCCGCCGAAACCGGCGAGGCCGACGGTGCCGACGCCACACAATATGGCGATTGATTTAAACATTGGAGACGGTCCTTTGGCAGGGGATTGACGGGTTTGCGGCAGCAGCGGATTTGCGTGACTTGCGCGGCTTGGACGGCTTGGACGCCTCCGGAGGTGCATCGGTGGCGTGGTTAGCGCTTCTGGTCCGGGCTTTGGCGGCGGCGGCCAGCTTCGGGCGCTCGTCACCGGCGATGCGACCGTCCTCGATGGAGATTATCCGGTCGGCGTAGGCGAGAGTGCGGTGATCATGAGTGACGGCGAGCACGGCACGCGTGGGGTCTTTGGCCGCTTCGGCGAGCAAGGCCATGACGGCTTTGCCGTTCTCGCTGTCGAGCGCCGCGGTCGGCTCATCCGCCAGCACCACCGATGGCGAACCGGCCAGCGCCCGGGCGATCGCCACACGCTGCTTCTCGCCGCCGCTCATTCGGCTCGGGAAGGCACCCGCCCGATGTGACAGACCGACGGCGGCGATGGCCTCGGCCGCGAGGCTCTTGACGTCACCCGGCGGCGTGCCGCGCAGTTCCAGTGCCAGCATGACATTTTCGACTGCCGTCAGCGTGGGGAACAAATTGTAGGATTGGAAGACGAACCCGACATGACCGCGCCTGAGGTCGGCGAGGCCGTCGGCGCTGAGCCCGGTCGCGGTCTCGCCGGCGATGGTCAATTGCCCATCGGTCGGCGTCAGAATGCAACCGAGGATCGAGAGCAGCGTTGTCTTGCCGCTGCCCGACGGACCCATCAGAAGCGTCAGTTCGCCCGGCATCAGCGCCAGATCGATACCTTTGAGCACTTTGTTCTCGGCACCGGGAACGCCGAGCACCTTGGTGATGCCGCGCGCTTCCAGAATGGGTTGCATCCGGCAGGGCTGCCGCGTGATGCCGCCGAGATTGCCGTCCCAGCTTACTGTCGAATTAAGGCGTGCCAGCATGGTCCTGAACCCCTGTGTCTGCTTGTTGTCAGAGCACCTTACGCAGCGTCGGTAAGGTGCGCTGTTCCGGGTGGAACAGGGTGGGCGCGATTGTTACGAGCGACGTCAGGTAAGAGGCACTCGCGTCGTCAAAGACGCAGCGGTGGGTTCGAGATAGGGGAGCGCGTCGGTTTGGCCCGCGAGGTCGGGGTCGAGGAGATCGAATCTCAACTGCTTGCCGACCGAGCGCACGACCGGGCCCAGGATGCGTCCGCGATGTTTGAAATACACCCACGACCGCTTGAGTTGGCAGCCGAGCCGGAACTTCTGCTTGTACGTCGTCTGCCCGGCTTGCAGCCAGGTGATGCCGTGCGCGATGCAATAGCGAACCACGGTCATCCAATTGATGAAGTAGACATCGTGCTCGCGCGCCAGCGGGTAGCGCATTCCGACATACTTGCCGATCACACGGTTACGCTCGATCAGCGACAGGCTGAAACCGGCGAGCACGCCATCGACCCGGCATAAGACGATCAATGCGCTGTCGCCAAGGCTCTCGACGACGGCGCGGAAATAGGCTTGAGGCACGTCGTCGAAGCCGTCGTAATCGACCTTGCTTCTGGCCTTCGTCTCATCGAACAACGCTGCGACCTCGTCTTCGATACCTCGGATCGAATGGCAAACCTCGACCGTGACCTTGCCGCCGACGCTTTTCATCTTGCGCCGCAAATCCCGGCGCATATTGGGTGAGAGTGTCGCCAGGTATTCGTCTTCATGCTTGAAGGGCAGATGCAAGGTGGCGACGGGAAGTGTGGGAACACGGCGGAAACCGCGCTGCATCAGAACCGGATCAATCGTCGCCACATGCTCGTCGGCGACGTCTTTCAAGGCGAGCATTGAAATGCCTTCGAGCACAGACTGGCGGTTCGCAGCGTCGATCAAAGCTGCGAACGCGTCGGCGCGCGCGGACGGCGATAGGGAGGGATGAAACCCGATCGGGCACTCCTCGGTCAGCGGCGAGCCTAGCCCCAAAACTTCGACCCGCAGCAGATCGGGTGCCACGCGACCCACGAGGCCGGCGAGCGGACGCAACGCGTTGGGCACCTCCATGTCGAGCCGGTAGCTGGTGCGGAAGAGTAGCAGGGCGGCCACGGGCAGATCGCCGACGACGGCGACAAGTGCCACGGTCGCCTCACCAGTCGCCTCACCGGTCGCCATGGCGATCTCACAGGCGCGAAAGTAGTCCCAACCTTCTATCCGCCCCGGAAACAGGCCATCCCAATGCGCGCGCGAGACGTCGGCGAGGCTTGTGAGTGGGCGCACCGCGATGGCGTCGGGCGAACCGGCGACGGGGCGCGCGTCGTGTGCGATCCGCTGCGTGGATGTGACGGGTGGCGGTGGCAACTCGGCTGGTGCACGCGGCAGGGGACGGATCGTGGAGAATGCTTGGGCCGTGGTCATGGTGAGGTACCGGGGTTGACGTTCAAAGGGACTGATGCCCGCAACTATGCAGGGGCCCGAATTTCAGCGCTGTTCCCGGTGAAACAGAGCGCGTCGTGTTCGCCGCGAGCGTCGGCCGCAGTTAAGGCTCTGGCGGGAATTTCTTGGCATTGCCGGATCGGCAGTCTGGACAGTCTGGACTTCGAGCGCCGTTGCTGCATCAATGTGGGGACGTCAAATCGCTCAGGTCGGCCGCCGTCCTGGCCGCCGTCGGTCCTCGTTCCGGAGCCCAGAAAGTGTCCGCCGCACCGCCCGACGGCGCAAGCGTGCGCCAGCGCGCCTACCAGATGCTCGAGCACAGTCGTCGGCGCGACCTCGGCTCGCGGCTGCTGGACTGGTTCCTGATCGTGGTTATCAACGCCAACGTCGCAGCGGTCGCCGCGCAGACGATCCCGGAGTTACCGCCCGCCGTTCTGATGCGCTTGCAGGTGTTCGACCGTTGCTGCGTCCTGGTGTTTCTGGTCGAATATGTGGCGCGGCTGTGGACGTCACCGGAGCATCCGTTGCTGCAACGTTTCAGTGCTGCCGGCGCGCGCTTGCGGTACGCCTCGACGCCACTGATGCTGATCGACGCGCTGGCACTGCTGCCGTTCGTGCTCGAGACCGCCTTCCCGCAGGTCGCACTGATCCGGCTGACGCGTCTCATCCGTTTTCTGAAGCTGGCGCGCTATTCGCCGGCCCTTGGTACCATCGGATCGGTGCTGAGGGCGGAGCGGCGCGCGCTGTTGGCCTGTGTGGTGATCTTCGCGGGCGTGTTGCTGCTGGCGGCGGCTGCGATCCATGCGGCCGAAGGGGGGCTGCAACCCGAGCGGTTCGGCGACATGCCGAAGGCGCTCTGGTGGGCGGCGTCGATGCTCGCAAAAATCGGTGGACCCGGCCCGGAGCCGATCACCGCGCTTGGCCGCATCATTGCGGTGGTGACCGTGATGCTGGGGATTTTTTGCTTGGCCCTACCGGTCGCCATTATCGGGCGCGGATTTTACGAAGAAATCAGGCGCCGCGATTTTATCATCACGTTCGCCATGCTCGCCCGCATCCCGTTGTTCTCCCGCCTCGATGCCGCATCTATTTCCGATCTGATCGGCATGCTTTCGGCGCGCACCGTGCCGGCCGCGACCGTGATCGTGCAAAAGGGCGACCGGGGCGATTGCATGTATCTGATCGCCAGCGGTCTGGTCGACGTTTCGAGCGGCGATACCACGGTGCAACTCTCGGAAGGCGACTATTTCGGCGAGATGGCGCTGCTGCTGCAGGAGCGCCGCAATGCGACCGTGATCGCCGTGCGGGCCACGGATCTGCTGGTTCTCGATGCGAGCGATTTCTACCGGTTGGTACAGCGCAATCCCGAGATTGCCGAAACCGTGCACCGGCTTGCGCAAGCACGGGGCGCGACCGGTCGCGAAATCGAAAGGACTGCACCATGAAAGAGCCGCCGGTCAGTCTGACCGCAATCGACGCCTTTCGAGATCTTCCAGTGGAGGATCTACGGCACCTCGAAAGCGTGTCCAGGCTGATCGTGGTGGAGCGGGGGCAACTGCTGTTCCGCCAGGGTGCGCCAGCAGATGCTCTCTATCTCGTGGTGAGTGGGCGATTTGCGGTGATGCGCGACGATGAGCCCGATCCCGTTGCCGAGATCGGTGCCGGTTTGCCGATCGGTGAAATCGCATTTTTTGCGGGTGGATCACGAACCGCCAATATCGTCGCCGAACGAGACAGCATCGTCCTGAAGCTCGACCGCGATGAGTTCGACGCGCTCGCACGCGCATCGCCGCGAATCTTGGCGACAGTCACCGCCACGCTCGCGCGTCGGCTGGCCGAGACCACATCGTCGCGCGGCAAGGCCCCGGCCCGCCCGCAGCCAAAAACCTTCTGCCTGCTGCCGATCGGTGACACTCAGATCAATCCCGAGTTCATGCAGCGTCTGCGAACCGTGTTTCAGCGCCACGTGAACGCGTTGTTCGTCGATGCAGCCGACTACGAAAAAATGCGATCGGACGGTCCCGACGCAGGCCAATGGCTCAACGAGGTCGAAAGCCGATACGATGCGGTGGTTTTCGTCGCCGATCCCGCGTTGAGCCAGTGGTCGCAAAAAGCGATACGGCAGGCCGATCTGGTGCTGTGCGTCGGCGAGAAAAAATCCGACACCGGTCATGGCGTGACGGATCTCGAACAGTACGCAGCCGCACGGCACAAGCCCGGCCGGATTCGACTTGCGCTGTTGCACGAGCACGCCGGCACATTCAGCGGCACGCGCAACTGGCTCGAAGCAAGGCCTTGGTGCACGATGCATCATCATGTGGTTCTCGGCGAGAGTGCCGACTATGAGCGCCTGTTCCGTTTCCTGACCGACCGGGCGCTGGGTCTGATCGCTTGCGGCGGCGGCGCATTCAGCACCGCGCATATCGGCTTCTATCAGGCCTTCCGCGAGGCGGGGATGATCTTCGATATGCTGGGCGGTGCCAGCGGTGGCGCTGCCATGACGGCGGCATTTGCCATAGGTGCCGACCCCGACGAAATCGAACGCCGCGCGCACGACGTCTTTGTGAAGCGCAGGGCGCTGAGCCGGTGGACGTTGCCGCGCTATAGTCTGTTCGATCCGACTGTGCTCGATGCGGCGTTCCTAGAACACTACACCGCGATCGATATTGCCGACTTGCCGGTGCCGTTTTTTGCCGTCTCGACGAACCTGTCGCGCAACAGCGTGCATTGCCATCGGACCGGCCCGCTCTGGCATGCGGTGCGGGCATCCTGCACGATTCCGGCGCTGCTACCGCCGGTTTATAACGAAGATGGCGACATGCTGGTGGATGGTGGCCTGCTGGAGAATGTTCCGGTCAGGAGCATGCACGCACTGAAGGCGGGGCCCAATGTCGTGATCGATTTCCAGGTGCCGACGCTCGATACGCACAAAGGAGCCGACGGTCCCGCGCCCTCGCGCCGGCAGTTGATCATGGGCAGTCTGACGTCGCGCGGACGCGATCGACTGCCGCGCGGTCCCAGTCCGCAAGCGGTGCTGGTGCGAAGCTTGATGCTGCACAGCCGCAACGTGCGCGCGGAGATCGGCCCACAAGATGTGCTGCTCGAACCCGTGCTGCCGACCGGTATTTCGCATCTCGATTGGCACAAACACGATGAACTCAGGCGGTTTGGCTATGCGTACGCGCAACGCGAAATCGAAAGGCTGCAATTGTCCACGATGTCAGGGAGCTCCTGAGTTACGCCGACAGCGCATTCGACCAGTGCCAAGTCCGGCCGTAGCCGCGTGCGAGATAATACGCGGCGAACGCCGCCGTCGCCACGACGCCGACGATGGTCTCGAACAGGATCGCGTGCGCCTCGGAGGACGGTGCCATCACGCGGTTGAGCAACGGAAAGAGAAGCACGGCATCGTACACGAACAGTCCGCACAGCAGCGTTTCGCAGGCCGAGGTGCTGCCCTGCAGCGAGGTCAGCACATAGTCTGCTGCGAAGCCGATGAAGAGCCAACCGACGAGAACAGCCGTCGTCGCATCGACACGCCAGGGCAACATGCCTTGCCAACCCGCCAACAGGCCGAAACCCAGCACCGCCACCCCGAGCGCCAGCACCAGCAGTCCCCCGCGCAACATGAGCGGCGCGGGCGGTAAGCTGAATTGCTCAGACTTAGGACCACCACGAAGGCTGGCATAGAAGACGTAGGCCGAGCCTAAAGCGATCATTCCGAGCACGATGGCCTGTGGCAGCGCTCGTGGTCCCTGCCCCGTGAACGCATTCCACGCCATCGCGAGTGCGAAACCGCCAAATCCGATAACGAGTGCAAGTGCGCCGCCGCTCGTCGCCGCGCGCCAGTCCACCGTGCACGCAACAAAGATGCTGCCGCTGCCGTAGGACACCAGCAGTGCCGCCAACAGAACGCCGGTCATCGACTGATCCATGAGCGGCCAAAGCCATGTTACAGCGGGGCTTCCGATAGCGAACCCGATCCCGGTGAGCAGGAGCACTACGCCCTCGGCGAGCAGTCCTGCCTTCGGGATGCTGCCGAAGGTCTTTTCGATAAATGCGCGCATGAGGTAAGCCTTGGTGCGCGTGCCAGAGCTGACACGATCCGACGTTATCCCACGTGCGTGGCCGCCTTCGAAGCGTCGCGCTAGTCCCTCGGTAACACGCGGCGTTCGCAGAAGTTGCAAACGCCTGTCGATCGAAGCCGCCTACTCCGCCGCGATCGAATGCACGGTCGGACTGGGATTTCGGCTCTCCGGCACGATGTGTGATGCGGCGGCGGGGAACGCGGTGTCGGCCTCGTCCGACGGCCCGACGAAGCGGCCGAAGATGCGCCACGTCAGGTTGCCGACGTCGTCGAGCACCGCGAACACGGCCGGCACGAAGACCAGCGACAGTACCGTCGACGACAACAGGCCGCCGATGACGGCGATGGCCATCGGCACGCGGAACTCGCCGCCAGAGCCTGCGTTCAGCGCCGCAGGCAACATGCCGCCGACCATGGCGATGGTGGTCATGACGATGGGCCGTGCGCGCTTGCGGCCGGCGTCGACGATGGCGTCGGCGCGCGACATGCCCTTGGCGATCTGCTCGACGGTGAAGTCGACGAGCATGATGGCGTTCTTGGTGACGATGCCCATCAGCATGAGAATGCCGATGACAACAGGCAAACTCACCGCCTGCCCGGTCAGCGCCAGCGCGACGATGGCACCACCGATCGACAACGGCAGCGAGAACAGGATCGTGATCGGCTGCAGGAACGACCCGAACAGCAGAACCAGCACCGCATAGACCATCATGATGCCGAGCCCCATCGCCTTGGCGAAGCTTTCGAACACCTCTTTCATGACTTCGGCGTCACCGAACTGCTTGATCTCGACCCCGGCGGGCAGCTTCTGCGCCGCTGGCTGCTTCATGACAGCCGCCAACGCTTCGCCGAGCGGCGTGGTGCCTGCGAGGTCGCCACCGATCTGCACGCGGCGCTGACGATCGTAGCGATCGATCGCCGTCGGACCCTGGCTCAATTCGAAGTCGGCGACCTGCGACAGTGGCACCGTACCACCGGCCGCCGTAGCCACGCGCAGGTTCTCGATCGTCTGGCGATCGCCGCGCGCCGAGACGTCGAGTTCGACCCGGATCGGGATCTGTCGATCGTCGATGTTGAGCTTGGCCAGGTTGGCGTCGACGTCGCCGATCGTGCCGATGCGCACGGCCTCGGAAATGACGTCGGTGGTGATGCCGAGATCGGCGGCAAGTTCGGTTTTCGGCCGCACGCGCAACTCCGGGCGATCGAGTTCGGCGGTGGAACTGACGTTGGTCAGCAGCGCCTGCCCCTTGTCGCCCACGACGCGCTTGGACTGACTGGTGAGATCGGCGGCCACCCGACTGACCGCCGCAGCATCGCGGCCCGTCACGACGAGCGCAAAGCCGCGCTGGCCGTTGTCGCGCAAGAACCAATACCGCATGTCCGGCACCAGCGCGAGGTCGCGGCCGATCTCTTCGGAGATCTGCGTCTGCGAAAGTTTGCGCTGCTCCTTGTCGGCGAGGTTGATCACCAGCGTCGCCTTGCGCACTTCGGCGCCCGTGCCCAGCAGCTTGCCGCCGTTGACGAACACGCTTTTGACGTCGGCACGCTGGACGATGCGCTCAGTGATGTCGTTGGTGATCTTGCGCGTGTCGGCCAGCATGGTGCCGGGTGGCAGTTCGATGGCGAGCAGCGCGCGACCGGAGTCGTCGGTTGGAATGAACGCCGATGGCAACAGGAAGAACGAGCCGATGGAGCCGGCAAAAATCGCCAGACCCAGGCCGACGGTGATGAAGCGATGCTTGACCGACCAGCGCACGAGACGCGTGTAGAGGCGAAGCCAGGCGGGCTCCGGTTCTTCTTCGCCACCGCTGCGCAGGAAGTAGGCCGCCAGCATCGGCGTGACGAAGCGGGCGACGAGCAGCGAGAAAAACACCGAGATCGCGACCGTCAGGCCGAACTGCTTGAAGTACTGCCCGGCGATGCCGCCCATGAAACTGACGGGGGTGAACACGGCGATGATCGTCGCCGTGATCGCCATGACCGCGAGGCCAATCTCCTCGGCGGCTTCGAGCGACGCGCGGTAGGCCGATTTTCCGTCCCGCATGTGACGGACGATATTTTCGATTTCGACGATGGCGTCGTCGACGAGAATGCCTGTCGCGATGGTGATCGCCAGCAGTGACACCAGATTGAGCGAGAAGCCCAAGAGGTCGAGCACGAAATACGCCGGGATGATCGACAGCGGCAGCGCGATCGCGGTGATGATGGTCGCGCGGATGTCTTTCAGGAACACCAGCACGACGAGGATGGCCAAAGCCGCGCCTTCCAGCAGCGTGTGCATGGTCGACTCGTAGGCACCGCGCACGGCTGTCGTGGTGGTGTCGATCAGCTTCAACTCGACATCGGGGTTGGCCTTGGCGATCGCCTGCACCGCCCGGTCGATATCCGCCGAAACTGTGGTGTCACTCGCGCCTTTCGCACGCACGACGGAGAAAGCCACCACCGGCTGCGTGTTATAGGTTGCAAAAATGCGCGGCTCGGCGGCGCCGTCCGCGACGGTGCCCAATTGATCGAGACGCACCTTTCGCCCCTTCGGCAGCGAGATCATGGTGCTGGCGAGCGCTGCGACATTGCCTTTTCCGGCCAGCGTGCGGATGGCCTGTTCGCGGCCGGCGATTTCGCCGCGTCCGCCGGCGAGATCGATGTTGGTGGCGCGCACCTGCCGGTTGACGTCGCCCGCCGTGACACCGAAAGCCGCCAGACGATCGGGATCGAGCGAGACGCGGATTTCGCGATCGACGCCGCCGACGCGTTCGATCGAGCCGACGCCTTTAACGCCTTGCAGCGCGCGGATCACCACGTCGTCGACGAACCACGACACCTGCTCGGGCGTCATGCCCGGAGCGCGGGCGGCATAGGTGACGATCGGCAGACCTTCGATGTCGAGCCGTGAAACAACGGGTTCTTCGATGTTTTTCGGTAAATCGGAGCGCACGCGGGCGACCGCGTCCTTGACGTCGTTGAGGGCGCGATCGGAATTCATTTCGAGACGGAATTCGATCGTGGTGATCGACGACCCCTCGGTGACGGTCGACGAGATATGCTTGATGCCGTTGACGCCGGCGACAGCATCTTCGATCTTCTTGGTGACCTGCGTTTCGAGTTCTACGGGCGCTGCTCCCGCCTGATAGATGCGCGCCTGCACGATCGGCACGTCGATGTTGGGAAAGCGCGTGATCGGCAACTGCTTGAAACTGGACCAGCCGACGACCATCAGGATCAGGAAGCCGATCACCGAGGGAACGGGCTTGCGGATCGACCAGGCGGAAACGTTCATACTCATGGACGGGGCTCCACAGCCTTGGTTTCAGTCAGCTTGGTCGACTTGGTGACCGGACGGACCGCATCGCCGTCACGCAGGAACGAGCCGGAGCGTGCGACCACGACATCGCCGGCCATTACCCCGCTGCGCACTTCGGTTTCGACGCCGTTGGTCAGGCCGAGCGTGACCGGCACCGAGACAACGCGATTGTCGCGCACGAGCTGCACGCTCGCGCCGCCGTTGATGTACAGGATCGCCGACGCCGGCACGGCCAGCCCACGGCTGGCGGCGGTCGTGACCACGCCGCGGGCAAAGCCGCCGATGCGCAGTTTCTCGTTGTCGCCGAGGAAAACGCGCACCCGGCCAAGCCGTGTCGTCTTGTCGATCTCCGGTGAAATCAGGCGGACCTTGCCGGTCACTTCGCCCCCGCTCGGCAGCATCACCGCGGCCGTCTGATCGACCTTGATCCGGGCGATCTGAGTATCGAGCACTTCTGCGTCGAGTTCGACTTCATTGCGCGCGACGATGCGGAACATCGGATCGCCCACCCCTGCGACGAAGCCACCGACGCGGGCCACTCGCCGACTGATGATGCCGGCTTCGGGTGCGGGAACGTCGGTCCGGCTGCGCTTCCAGTCGAGTTCACGCCGTTGCGCCTCGACTTGCTTGCGGTCGGCTTCCGCAGCCGTCACCGTGTCGCGGGCGACGACGAGCGCGGACTCGGCGACCTTGGCGGCGGACTCGCGCGTGTCCTGTACCGCTTCGGAAATATAGCCGGACTGCCGCAGCGGCTTGCCACGATCGAACGTGTTGCGCGCTTCGATCAGCTTGGCCTGGGCCGACGCCAGATTGCCGTTGGCCTGCGCGATGGTGGCCGTCGCTTTCGCCTGCGCGGCGTCGTTCTGTGCGATCTGCGCATCGAGCGTATCGGTGACCAGGCGGGCGAGAATCTGCCCCTTTTTCACGCGATCGCCTTCGTCGGCGAGGACCTCGACCACCCGGAGGCCCTCGACTTCGGGACCGACGAGAATCTCGTCACGCGGCACCAGCGTTCCGGTGATCACCACCTGCTCGACGAAGTCGGCCATAGCCACCGGCACGACCGCCACTGCCGCCGCCAGCAGATCCTGACTGTTGTCTTTGACGGCGACCATTGGCTGCGGCTTTTTGAAAAGCGGGATTGTGCCATTGGCGATCAGGTAGATTCCGATTCCGAGCCCGGCCAGGATCAGATATCTCGAGGACTTCAAGCGCGACACGAGGCTCATAAGGCGACCTTCTTGGTTTTGGACGCGATCTGCGGCGGAGAGGCGGGCGGATGTTCTGGCGGCGACTGCGGATTGAGCAGACGCTCGATCATCGTCAACAGACCATCGTTGATCTCGTCGAAATCGAAATCGGGATGCACGGCGCGGCGCCAGAACAGGCCCTCGCCGACCAGATGAAAGACACGCGCGACACTTGCCGCATCAAGACCCGGCGCGATGCGGCCGCTGGCGATCAGGTTTTCGAACAGGCGCTCGAAGCTCTGCAGGCAGAAGGCATCGACGGCCCGATAAATGGTGGCGACACGCGGATTGCGCGTCGATTCGACCGCCATTTCAGCAACGAAGAGGCGCTTGTGCGCGGGTTCGTCGACGAAATAGTGGGTACCGAGTGTGCGCAGTGCGGTCAGAAAGTCGCGTGCTGTCGAGAGCGCTTCGAGGCGCTCTGTCAATTGCGCGCGGTCGCGGCCGCAGAGGCCTTCGATGAGCGCTTCCTTGCTGTCGAAATGGACGTAGAGCGCGCCCGGACTGACGCGCGCCTCACGACAGATGTCGTGCATCGTCGTGCGATGGAAGCCGGCCACGGCGAAACACCGCTCGGCCACATCGAGAATGTGGTCGCGGCGCAAGGCTTGCGTGGCAGGTTTCAGCTTCGGCATAGCGCGCTCAAGATTAACCAATCAGCTCCGCAAAACGAACACTCGTTTTCTTTGCTGGATCTCAGCGGCGAAATCAAGGCTGATCTTTGTGCGGCGCACCACGAACGCGTGAGGGGAGGATGTCTCCCGGCGAATGCGCATGTTTAAATTGCGAGCATTAGCCATTTCAACAGCTTGCGCGTGCAGGTTGTGACCAATTGTGATATTCGTTTCTGCATCCCATGGTCGAAGGGGGTGGCCCGTGAGCGTTCTCCGGCCCCGGCCGGGAGCCGATCGGACGAAGCCGAGGTGAAGCAGCCGAGGCAGGCAGCGTATAACGGCTATTGCGGCAAAGCGCTGTGTTT
>JANYHG010000044.1 GCA_025359165.1 Hyphomicrobiaceae bacterium | reverse complement strand
GTCTGAGCATCGTCCGCTGCCACAGCAAGGCGCTGAAAAACCGTCCAGCTACGGAACCGCTCCATGTCGAACGGCTCGCCGTAGATGCCCGGCAGCACGCGCTCGAAGAACGGCTTGCGGGCTTCGACTTCGGCAGGCTGATCGCTGAACAAACTGCCGGACAGACTGACGGCTGCGTTGAACATGTCCGGATGTGACAGCGCGTACAGCATCGCGCCGTAGCCACCCATCGACAACCCGCCGATCGCCCGCCCGTCGCGACAGCGCGCGAGGTTGTACTTGCGCTCGATCGCCGGCAGGAAATCGTCGAAAAATGCAGTGGCATAGGGACCGAAGCCGCGTACCCCACGCGCGTCGTCGACGTACCAGCTATTGGCGGCCATCGGCATCACCACCGCCAGCGGCTGCAGGGTGCCCGCCGCGATCAGCCGGTCGAGTGTGGCGGCGATCTGGCCCTTGTCCAGCCACGCCGTCTCGGTGTCGTCGCGACCATGCAACAGGTACAACACTGGGAGAGGTTCGTGAGGCGCAGCCCCGCGGTCGGGCAGGTAGAGCGCGTACTTGATATCGTGGCCGAGCAAGGGGCTTGATATCCCGAGGCCGCTTTGCACGGAGCCACGGCCGTCGGCGCGCACGTCGGCGATTTGCAGGACGCACGCCAGACACGAGACGACTGCGAACAGTGCCGCCAGCGTCAGGTCGAAACCGAAACTGAGTTTTCCGACAGTGACCGAGGCTTGGCTTGATCGGCCTTTTGTGATTCCGCATTCATTGGTTCGGCGTTGGTTGGCTTGGCGACGACGGTGCGGCCAGCTTTCATGCCGCCATCCCCCGACCATGGCGAAGATTTGAACCACGCGACCACCCTTGCCACACCAAACAGAACCCCGATGCCGCCCAAGTTGACCACGGCGACGGCGACAACGCCACGGCCAATTACATTCAGCACGATGCTGGCAACGAACGACAGCACCAGTCCCGACATGAAGACCGCCAGCGATTGTTGCCCGACACGCCGCAGTGCATCCGCAACAGCGCCCCGGATACGATATCCGTTTTCGCCGCCCGCCACGTACGCCAGATAGGCCAAGCTGAGAAAGTGCGCGTATCTAAGAACACCGAAATGCGTTTTGTCGATCAGAGGTGTCAGCGCCACGTTCCAGGCGGTCAAGGTTTCCGACGCATCAAGCGCGGGCTGCCACGACAGCGGCAGTGCCAGCAGCAGAACCGCCGCGGATAGGCCGATCAACCGCGCGTCGACCGGCGGCGGAGCGATCCAGCCACGCATGAACGCAAAGCCTGTGAAGAACACGATCTGCCACGAAAACGGATTGAAAAACCACGTCTTGGCATTTGCGGTGCCCACACTCCACGGCTCCGCCGGCAGATCCAGCAGCCCGGTGCCGGCGATGGCCCAGAGCACCAGCAATGCCAGCGTCAGCATCCGCTTGTCGGAGGCGGCGAGCGCCATCACGAACGGCAGCATCGCCAAGATCACCAGATACATCGGCAGGATATCGAAGAAATTCGGCACGAAGGTCAGCGTCATCAAGCCGAGCAGCGCGCTCCCGGCGTGCGCGCCGAGGGCTTGGTCGAGCCCGAGTCCCGCGACGTACATGCCTTCGGCATGCAGCAGTTTTTCAGCTCCGACCATCAGCGCGACTACCGCGAGAAACGTGCCGATGTGAGACCAGTACACCTGCCAGCAGCGGTGCGCGATGCGAACCGCACCCATCCACACACCGCGTTGCACGAACACGGCACCGAACGCTGCCGACGAAGCCATGCCCGAACAGAACACGAAAATCTCGGTTGCGTCCGAAAACCCGAACCGCGCCGGGATGAAACTCGCCCACGGATTATCCCAGATGTGGGCGATGTAGATGATGATCAGGCAGACGCCACGAAAAAAGTCGAGCCGCACGTCACGCGGCTTCTTTGGCGGCTTCAGAGCGGCGCTCGACGGCAGAACGGTCATGGATCGCGGCCTGGCATAAGACGTCAGCGTGCAGATTTCAGAATCCCATCCGGCCCGTCGAGCCGTGCCCGCACCACCGCTGCCATGGCCACCGAAAAAGCAAGATGCCCAGCCAGCGACGCCCATGTCAGCGGAATGAAGCCGAGGAACGGCGGTTGGCCGGCAAAGAGATGCGCCATGATATAGAGCGCGAAAATCCACAGGCCGATGCCATAGCCGAGCGCCACGACCCACCACGGAAAGAACGGCGTCACGGCGCGGGCAATCGGCCGCGCGATGTAGATGTAGCCGAGCGGGTAGGCGATCAACCCAACCAGAAAATGGATGATCTCGGCCGGCAACCGGGACTTGAGTCCGAACACGTCCTGCACCAGCGCCGCAGGCTCGAGCGGGCCGCCGACGATCAACGGCGTAATGAGCCGCGCCCAGATTTCCCACGTCAGCTCTGCGGCGGCGCCCGAGAGCAGCACCGTGCCTGCCAGATATGCCGGTGTCATGCCGAGCAGTGCGGTGATGCCGTTGTCTTGCGGTTTCATTTCCTTCGATCCCCTAAATGTTTCGTATCGATATTATGCGATCAGCATGGCGGCGCACGCAGTAATGTCTCTACGCGGACCATGCAGCACGCGCCGCGTGCGAACCAATCAAGGCTCTTCACGAGTTCGTCAGGGCGCGTGACTTCAACTGAGCCTCAGAACGTCACGACGCTGCGGATGCTTTCGCCTTTGTGCATCAGATCGAACGCGGTGTTGATCTGTTCCAAGGGCATAACATGCGTGATCATGGGATCGATGGAGATTTTGCCGTCCATGTACCAGTCGACGATGCGCGGCACGTCCGTACGACCGCGCGCGCCGCCGAACGCCGTGCCCTTCCAGGTACGCCCGGTGACCAACTGAAATGGTCGCGTTTTGATCTCCCGCCCAGCGCCGGCCACGCCGATGATGATGCTTTCGCCCCAGCCGCGGTGGCAGGCTTCCAAGGCGGTGCGCATCACGTCGACATTGCCGGTGCAATCGAAGGTGTAGTCCGCCCCGCCGATCTGGTCGGCACCGCGCTTGGTCATGTCGACGAGATGGGTCACGATATCGCCGCCGATGGTTTTCGGATTGACGAAGTGGGTCATGCCGAACTTGCGACCCCAGGCTTCTTTGCCGGGATTGACGTCGACGCCGATGATCATGTCGGCTCCGACCAGTCGCAGTCCCTGGATGACGTTGAGGCCGATGCCGCCGAGACCGAACACGATCCCGGTGCAGCCGGGACCGGCCTTCGCCGTATTCACCACCGCGCCGACGCCGGTCGTGACACCGCAACCGATGTAGCAAACTTTTTCGAACGGCGCGTCCTTGCGGATCTTGGCGACCGCGATCTCGGGCAGCACGGTGTAATTCGAGAACGTCGAACAACCCATGTAGTGGTGGATTTTCTGGCCCTTGTAAGAGAACCGGCTGGTGCCGTCGGGCATGACGCCTTGGCCCTGCGTGCCGCGGATCGATGTGCAGAGGTTGGTCTTGCGCGACAAGCAGGAGGGACAGGTCCGGCATTCCGGCGTGTAGAGCGGAATGACGTGATCGCCCACCGTCACGCTGGTGACGCCTGCGCCGATTTCGACGACGACGCCCGCGCCCTCGTGTCCCATGATCGCCGGAAACAAGCCCTCGGGATCGGCACCGGAAATGGTGAATTCGTCGGTATGACAGATGCCGGTCGCCTGGATCTCCACGAGCACTTCGCCGGCCTTGGGTCCCTCGAGGTCGACCTCGACGATCTCGAGCGGCTTGGCCTTTTCGAACGCGACGGCGGCTCTGGTCTTCATCGGGGCACTCCAACGTTTTCAGGATGGGCCGGCGCATCCGGTCCCTGTCGATTTTTCAAAGCCGTAGAATGCTTCAGCCAAAGAGTGAAGCGCTATTCCCGAGCCGGATCGCCATTCGCTTTCCGCGCCGTGTCGGATGTCGTCTGCGTAGCCGTGACTTGCCGCAACTGGAGCGCCGCTACCTGAACGCTGCGCGCTATAGATCCACGACGTCGAGCACGCCGGGAATGGTCGAGAGATGGCCCTGCATCATCGGGCCGACGTCGTATTTTCCAGGCAGATCGATTTCGAGCGTGCGGTCGCGGTCGTCGAGTTCGAGCACGACGCGGATCTCACCGCCGCTTTTCGGCCCGCCGCTGGGTGCTCTCAGTTCGGCTTTCAACGCAGCGAGAGAGATCTTTTTCGACTGCAACAGCCGCCGATCCAGCACCAGCTTCAACCCGCGCTGCACGCCGGCCGCCGCTTCGTCGAGCGCCTGCATGCCCTGCACGCGCAGTTTCACCGTCTCGCCATCGCGCTCGGCTTCGACCGAAACGAGCACCGGCGTGCCCGGCTCCAGCAGGTGACCGCAGGCGTTGAGCGTGTCGGAGAAGATGACGGCTTCAAACTGGCCGGTCGCGTCGGAGAACATCGCGAAGGCGAATTTATTGCCTTTGGCGGAGCGCCGTTCGCGAGCCGCGACGACGATCGCTGCGAGCCGGCCGGAGGTTGCGGTAAGACCGGCGCGGCCCTCGAAGTCGGCAAATCTGGAAACGCCGAGTTTTGGCAAAACCGACACGTAGCTGTCGAGCGGATGACCCGAGAGGAAAAATCCGATCGCCTTGAATTCCTCGTTCAGCTTGTCCATCGGCGTCCAATTTTTGGTCGGACGCAGATCGATTTTGGGCGGTGTGTTGGCACCACCGGCGAAGAGGTCGACGGTGCCGCGCGCGGCGTTTTCAGCAGTCCGCACGGCGGTTGCGAGAATTTGATCGACGTTGCCATAGATGAGCGCGCGATTGGCTTCGAAGGCGTCGAATGCGCCACCGGCCGCCATCGTTTCCAAGGCACGTTTGTTCAAAGCCTTTGGTGTGAAACGCTGCGCGAAGTCGGCGAGCGATTTGTAGGTGCCACCCGTCTTGCGCTCGGCGACGATGGTTTCGACGGCACCCGCGCCGATGTTCTTCAATGCGGCGAGCGAATAGCGGATCGCACGCGGTTGCTGGTCGCCACTCCCCGGCGGCACTGATCCCGCGGGCAGCTTTTCGACCTGGAAATCGACCTCGGACGCGTTGACGCAAGGTGGCTGCACGACGATCCCGCTCTTGCGCGCCTCGGATGCGAACAACGCGAGCTTATCGGTGTTCGACATGTCGAGCGTCATCGACGCCGCGAGAAATTCGGCCCGGTAATTGGCCTTGAGATAGGCCGTGTGGTAACTGATCAGCGCGTAGGCGGCGGCGTGCGATTTATTGAACCCGTAGCCCGCGAACTTGTCGACGAGCTCGAAAATGTAGACAGCTTCGGCTTTTTTGACGCCCTTGGCCATTGCGCCTTCGACGAATTTCTTTTGCTGCGCGGCCATTTCATTCTTGTCTTTTTTGCCCATGGCGCGCCGTAGCAAGTCGGCCTGCCCCAGAGTATAGCCACCCATCACCTGCGCGATCTGAATAACCTGCTCCTGGTAGATGATGACGCCGTACGTCTCGGTCAAAATGCCTTTGAGCATATCGTGCAGACAGTCGACCGGTTCCTCGCCGTGCTTGCGGTTGATGTAGGTGGGAATGTTGTCCATGGGACCGGGACGATACAGCGCGACCATGGCGATGATGTCTTCGAAGCGGTCCGGCTTCAGCCGTTTCAAGCTGTCGCGCATGCCGGTGCTTTCGAGCTGGAATACGCCAACCGTGTCGGCCCGCGCCAACAGTTCGTAGGCGGCGCGGATCTTGAGATCTTCGCCGCCCTTCGGTTCGGCAATGGGCAAGGTTTCAAGGTTGATGACCTCGCCACGCCCGCGCTCGATGAGGTCGAGGGCTTTCTTCAACACCGTCAGCGTCTTCAAGCCGAGGAAATCGAACTTCACCAGGCCGGCGGCTTCGACGAGTTTCCAGTTGAATTGCGTCACGGGGAAGCTGGATTTTGGATCGCGGTACATCGGCACGAGTTCGTCGAGCGGACGATCGCCGATGACGATGCCGGCGGCGTGCGTCGAGGCGTGCCGGTAGAGACCTTCAAGTTTCTCGCAGATTTCGAGCAGATGCTTGACGACGGGTTCGTTGTCGCGCTCGGCTTGCAGTTTAGGCTCGGCGTCGATGGCCTGCTTGAGTGTCACCGGGTTGGCGGGATTGTTCGGCACCATCGCGCACAGCTTACTGACCTGACCAAACGGCATCTGCAGCACGCGCCCGACATCGCGCAGAACCGCGCGGGCTTGGAGTTTGCCGTGCGTGATGATCTGCGCCACGCGGTCGGTGCCATATTTCTGTTGCACGTAGAGGATCGTCTCTTCGCGGCGATCCTGGCAGAAGTCGATATCGAAGTCGGGCATCGATACGCGCTCGGGATTGAGAAAGCGTTCGAACAGCAGCCCGAAGCGCAGCGGGTCGAGGTCGGTGATGGTCAGCGACCAGGCGACGAGCGAGCCGGCACCCGAACCACGACCCGGGCCGACCGGGATGCCCTGCGCTTTTGACCACTGGATGAAGTCGGCGACGATGAGGAAGTAGCCGGGGAACTTCATGCCCGCGATGACGCCGATTTCGTAGGCGAGCCGCTTGTCGTAGTCTTCGCGAGTGAAACCGTCGGCGAGCGGATTGATGCGCAGACGCTCTTCGAGGCCCGCCTCCGCCTGACGCCGCAATTCGGCTGCTTCGGCCGCGAGCTTGTCGTCGGCGCTGGCACCATCTTTCGTGGTGACGAAACTCGGCAGGATGGGTTTGCGACCCTTGGGACGGAACGCACACCGCTTGGCGATCTCGACTGAATTGTCGAGCGCCTCCGGCAGATCGGCGAACAGCTTCGTCATCGCATCGGCGGTTTTAAAATAGTGCTCTTTGGTGGCGCGGCGGCGATTTTCTTCCGACACGTAGCGCCCACCTGCGATGCACAACAGCGCGTCGTGCGCCTCGTAGTCGTCGGGCTTGGCAAAATAGCATTCGTTGGTCGCCACCAGCGGAATATCATGCGCATACGCCAGATCGACGAGCGCGGGTTCGACCTGCCGCTCGGTGTCGAGGCCATGGCGCTGCAGTTCGACATAAAGCCGGTCGCCGAACATTTTCTTGAGTTCGAGCAGGCGCGGCTTGGCAAGCGCGTCCTGGCCTTCGGCGATCGGCCGGTCTATGGGCCCATCCGGCCCACCGGTCAGCACGATCAGACCTGCCGTATGCAGCGCAAGCTTGGTGATTCCGACATGCGGACTGTCGCCGTCCCGCGCCCCAAGGTGAGCCGCGCTGACGAGTTTCATCAGACTGTTGTAGCCAGCTTCGTTCATCGCCAGCAGCGCCAGCCGCCCATCGCAGCCGGCGGGCTTGCCGGCCGGACCGACGGCGTGCAGGCCTGTCGGCTTCTGTACGTCCTCGAAATCGATCGCCAACGACACGCCGACAATCGGCTGCACGCCGGTGTCGGCGAGTTTGTTGGAGAACTCGAGCGCGCCGAACAGGTTGTCGGTGTCGGTCAAGGCCAGCGCCGGCATACCCGACTTCTCGGCGAGCTTAGCCAAGGTGCCGATCGGCAAAGCGCCTTCCAGCAGCGAATAGGCCGAATGCACCTTGAGATGCACGAACCTGGGCGCGGCGCTGACGTGGGGCTTGGGCGATGCGTCGACTGAAGGGGGTGCGGTCATGGTACCTTTTGTACCGCAGACCTCGGCGCAGCACAGCAACCGTCTCGGCCTTGTGCACATCGGCGTCAAACGCCGAGCCAGCTACGGCAGCGGTGCGACGGCGAACGTTGTTATGAAAAATCCGATCGCCACGGCGGTCAGTGTGACGGCCAGCGCAATCTGGCGCTTCAGCAGCCATGCGCGCCGACGCGCGATTTTGAAAGCGATTCTCAGGTTCATGCCGCAATGACACCCGAAATTCTACGCGGCTGGAAGATTGCCAAAAGCCGCGCGGCAGAACCGCGCATCGCATTTTGCCGTGTCGTGCTTGCTATCGGGAAAACCGCTCACACTTTTCCCGGGAAGCACTTTAGCGTCAGCTCATACCTCGGACTTTGCCACGACCTTGCCGCGTCCTCCGCTTTTGATCGGCGGCGCGCTTGCCGACACGGGCACCGCCACCTGCTTGACGATGACTTTCTGACGCCGGCCGAACAGCAGCCGCTTCAACATCGACAACAGCACGAGGACAAACACACCGAGCCCCACGCTGACGACCGGGTGCTTTTCCCACATCAGCAGTGGCGCGACCTTGCCGTCGAGAGCGAGTTGGGCATGCTCGGCGATCGACCAGGGATCGGGCACGGCGGTGTCCGACGCGAGCATCATGCCGACGGCGGCAGATTGATCGCGGCTGGCGAGTATCCCGTTGCGCACGCCGTCACGCGCCAGCAACTGCATGCGCGACGGCGTTTGCGCAACCGCCCGCAGCACGCGTCCGGATGCACTTTTATCGAGGCCGGTGAGATAGCGCGACAGAGCAACCAGTTCAGGCTCGGTGAGAGCGCGACCGAGCCCCCTCAGATCGGCGGCGGCGGTTTCGAACAGGCTCGCGCGCACCTGCGGCTCCAGGCCGGACAGACGCTGGATTGCGACCTTGTCGGCGATGTCGAGCAGCTGTTTGAGCGTTGCGGCGGTAAAGCTCTGCGGCTTCGAGCGCTTGTAAATTTCGTTGTCGACGACTTCGGGCAGGCGGTCACCGGCCAAGGCGCTCCATGCCAGCGCCGTCTCGATCGAGCGCTGCTCACGGGCGATTTCGAACGCGGCTGCCGGCATGAGGTTGACGGCCGTATTGAGCGATCCGTCATCGAGGCGTTTTAGAATGCCGGCTTCGTTTTCGGTCGCCAGCAGCAGAGCGACGACCTCGTCCAAGCGCGGCAAGGCTTCCGGCTTGAGGTTCTCCAGGAATTTTTTGAAGGGTGGATTTTTATCCGAGAGTTCGAGCACCTTGGCGTGCGCGCGGCGGAACTCCTGCCAAACGTCGACGACGCGCTCGGCCGTCTTGCTCGCGATATCTTTGAGATTGTCGCCGATCTGCTCCTTCATCGAACTGGCGAGTTCGTCCTGCACCTTGGTTTTGGTTTCCGCTGATTTCATCTCCGACGCGATGATCGGCAGAACGCCATTGCGGAAATCCCAGATATCCTTGGCGATCAGCACGGCGCCGATACCGCCCGCAATCGTGCCCACGAGCCGCGACAGCACCGAGCCTACCAGACGCGTGCCGACGCGTTCGGCCATGTTCACGAGTTGTCGCCGCACGATGAGAATGATCGCGCCGGCAACGCCACCGGCATGTTCACTCAGCACTTGTCCGGTCGATACGCCAGCCTGCGCCTTGCCGGCGTCCATCTGGAATTCCTTGCCCGCGTCTTTCGAGACCACGCGCGCGATCGTCGCGCCATAGCGCGGGCCGAGGAAAGCCTGCAGGCACTGCATCGCCGGCTCGGCGGTATCGGACGACGCCAGCTCGATCCGCTTGCCCAGCGATGTGCCGACGCCGTTCGCCAGCGCTTCCAGCGATCGCTTGATGCTTTCGGACTTGAATACGCGCTCGGCGACGGTGTTGGCGAGTTCCTTGGATTTTTCGGCATTGAACAGCGAAGTCGCCTTCGCCCAGTAGCCGTTCTCGTCGGAAACTTCGGCGACGGACGCATCGACCTGCTTGTCGATCACGTCGCCCATGTTGGTCTTGCGCCAGTTCTCGCCGACGAGTGCACGGTAGTCGACGCTGGCCAAGCCGACGTTGAGCCCCTTCAGCGTCAACGCTTCGATGGCGCTACGGAAGGCGGTCTCGTCGCTGGCCTGGCAGGCTTCATACTCGACCCGGCTCATGATCTGGCCGGATGCGCCGCTCTGCGCGTGGGCCGAACCTGCCGACACCGCGGCAAGCGGCAGTTGGCCGAGTGCAAAGCTCGAAAGCGTCAAGATCGAAACTGCCACGCGGACGCGACGGATTTTGGTTGGCGCAATCGGTTGCATCAGCGGCTGCGTCACGGTCGTCCCCGCGAACTCGATCCAATGGGCCTGAATGCTGACGCCGACCCGACCGTTTTCGTCGGGACTGCGACCGGCATTGCCCACACCTACCTACACGATCGGGTGCAAGTGTGTAGTCACCATGGCCACATCAAGGCCGTTCGCACACAACGGCTTTGCACCAAAACGCAGGAATGCGCACGATGCCTCGTGCCCGATTGGTGGGTTGCTCGTTAGCCATTTATGCAACCTTTGCGTGCCGGTCACAAAAAAGCGTGTTATTCGTTTTTGTATCCCATGGTCGTCAGGGGGCGGCTTGTGAGCGTTCACGACCCCCGACCGGGAGCCGTGTCGGAACGGTGCGAAGATCG
>JANYHG010000123.1 GCA_025359165.1 Hyphomicrobiaceae bacterium | reverse complement strand
CGCCCGCACCAGCAAACTTGCGCCACCCGTCGACAGGACGTCGTGCAGTTCGCCCGCCGTCATATCGGCCCCGATCGGGACCCGCTCGCCAAGACATACAGGACCGGTATCGAGACCCGCTTCCATCCGCATCACCATGGCGGCCGTTTCGGTATCGCCGGCCATGATCGCCCGTTGGATAGGAGCCGCGCCCCGCCAGCGCGGCAACAGCGACGCATGCAGATTGAAGCACCCGAGCCTCGGCGCATCGAGCACGATTTGCGGCAGCAACAACCCGTAGGCGACCACGACGGCGGCGTCCGCTTCATGGCTCCGAAAAATCTCCTGCGCATCCGTCGTCTTAAGTGATTTCGGCGTATGCACGGCAATGCCCGCAGCTTCCGCGAAGGCGTGCACCGGCGATTTGGTTTCCGCCAATCCGCGTCCCGCCGGGCGCGGAGGTTGCGAATAGACGGCCACGACGTCGTGCCCGGCGCCGATAATTTCGGCCAGCGACGGCACAGAAAATTCCGGCGTGCCCATGAAAACGATACGTAACATGACGGTCTCGAGAGAGTTGGTGCTGGGGCGATGTGCGGCGTGGTGGCGTCAGACGCCGCCAGCCTCCCGCGCCAGCTTCTTGAAGCGGCGGATCACCATGTCGCGCTTCAGACGCGACATATAGTCGATGAGCAGACGGCCATCGAGATGATCGATTTCGTGTTGGATGCAGGTGGCAAGCAGATCGCTGGCAGCCAGCTCCTGCCGTTTACCCTCACGATCGAGAAATTCCACCGTCACTTCAGCCGGACGTTCGATCTCGACACGCACGTCAGGGATCGACAGGCACCCTTCTTCGTGCACGTTCGGCTTGTCGCTACGTTTGACGATCATCGGATTGATCATGACAAACGGCGTTTTCTCGTCGTCCGTCTCCGACACGTCGAGCACGATCAGTCGCCGCGAAATGCCGACCTGCGGCGCGGCCAATCCGACACCGGGTGCCTTGTACATTGTTTCGAGCATGTCGTCGGCGAGGCGGCGCACCTCGTCGTCGATCGTGACGATAGGGTCCGCAACGCGTCGCAACACGGGGTCGGGCAGCAGAATGATCGGAAGTTTGGCCATGTCCGTCACATAATGTGCGCACGGCACAAGGTCAATTCCGCCACGGAACCGTCAACGGTGTTCCGGAGCTCGCCGAACCAGTCGCTCAGCGCCCCTTGCCGAAGTAGCCGCGCGGGATTGTCCCGTCGTCCTCCAGCGCCCGAATGCAATTTCGCGACAGCTGCTTGCCTTTGGCTTCCATGCAGTAGCGCATTTCCGGCGTGTCGCCCTTTTCGCGCGGGCACAGGCGGCGGGCATCAGATTCGCAGGCGTTACGCACGCGCTTGGTCGACTGCGCTTCCGCCGACACTGTCGCGACCGTCAGCGCGAAAGCGGCGACGGCAAAACCGATCTGGCGAATTGAACTGAAGCGGAACATCATAGGCACGTATCCTCGAAAGGGCCACAACGGCGCGGACCTGTGTCACGCAGCCTCAAATCGTCGCTGCTAACGAATACCGGTGCACCGGGCGAGGCAAAACCCTGCGGATGGTAAACGCCTAATCCACGAAAGGGTTGTGCGTCTGTCGCAACTGGAACCGGATCGGCGTGCCCGGCAGGTCGAACGCCTCGCGCAGACTATTGGTCAGATACTTGATGTAGGACTGCGGCAAGCCACCCGACTGCGACGTGAATGCGATGAACGTCGGCGGCCGCGCCGAGGCTTGCGTCATATAACGGATCTTGATGCGCCGCCCTTTCGATGCCGGGGCCGCATGGCGCTGCAGCGCGCTGGCGAGCCACTGGTTAAGCTTGTTGGTCGACACGCGCTTGTTCCAGATTTCATGCGCCTTCAGCACTCCGTCCTGCAACCGCTCGAGGCCACGTCCCGAACGCGCCGACAGCGTCACGAGCGTCACGCCCTGCACTTGGCTGAGCTTGGTTGCGATATCTTCCCGGATACTCGCCAGTGCCTTGTTCTTGTCCTCGACCAGATCCCATTTGTTGACGGCGAGCACCAGCGCGCGACCTTCCTCTGCCACCATTTCCGCAATGATCAGATCCTGCTGCTCAAGCGGCCGCTCGGCGTCGATCAGCACCACCACCACTTCGGCGAACCGTATCGCGCGCACCGCGTCGGAGGCTGACAGCAATTCGCCCTTCTCGTGGATCTTGGCCTTCTTGCGCAAACCTGCCGTGTCAAACAGCTTGATCGCCCGGCCCTGCCACTCGGTATCCGTCGCGACCGAATCGCGCGTGAGGCCAGGTTCCGGGCCGGTGATCATGCGATCTTCGCCGAGCAGCGAATTGACCAGTGTCGATTTCCCCGCATTGGGACGTCCGACGATGGCAACCCGTATCGGCCGCTGCGGCGCATCTTCCGCGATTTCCTCGACGATAGGCGCATCCGGATCGACCTTTTTCTTACGCCGCGGTGCTGCCTTCAGTCCGAGCGCTGCGAGAATGTCGCGGTCGAGTTCGTCCAGCCCCTCGCCATGTTCGGCCGAGATCGCCACAGGATCCCCAAATCCCAATGCGTAGGTGTCGTAATAGCCCTCGACGGCCTTTTTGCCTTCGCTTTTGTTCGCCACCGCGATGACCGGTTTCCCGGCATTACGCGCGATACGAGCGAACACCTGATCGGATGCGGTGATGCCTTCTTTGGCGTCGATCACGAACAAGATCAGATCTGCCGTCTCCAACGCCGCCTCGCTCTGCGCGCGCATGCGTGCCTGGATCGAGCCCTTGGCAGCCTCCTCGAGCCCGGCGGTATCGACAATGGTCAGCAAGTGACCGCCGATTTTTGCCTCGCCCTCGCGCCGATCCCGCGTCAGTCCTGGCAGATCTGAAACGAGTGCGTCGCGCGTATCGGTAAGGCGGTTGTAAAGCGTCGACTTACCCACGTTGGGGCGGCCGACTATTGCGATGGACGGGCGATGCGTCATGGCCGAATTCTGTGTCATGGCCGGGTTCTAGTGCGCTTCCGCAAAAGTGTGAAGCGCTTTCGATAAGAAGTCCTAGAAAACAATGACCTAGAGACATTACGTGCTATCCGGAACACCAAGCGATCCCCTGTCCCGGAGGCCGCCGACTATAATTTCGGCCGGGCCAACTCGGTTCGGCCCACCTCCGGCGAGCGCAAAGCCCGCATCGCCAACAACTCTATCCAGCGATAACTCATACCGACGGGTGCCCCGGCCTGTCCACCGACGATTTCGCTCAATCAAAAGTGCAATGCACACAATCATCGGTCGGGAACGGACCCGAAACATTTGCGTTAACGCCGCGAAGCAGTCTTTCCACAGCGGAGATAACATTATGAAACACAAGCTTTTCACAACTGTCGGCCTCGTATCATTGTTAGCGGTCACATCGGCGTACGCCCAAAAGTCCGAGGGCGGAGCTGGTGGTGGCGGAGGCGCTACACAGGGTGGTGCAGCGCAAGGCGGCGCGGTGCAGAGTGGTGGCGCCACGGGCGGACCGAGCGGGCAACCTTCGGGCGGCAGTGCCGACCGCATTCCCGAACGGAACGGAGCTGCAGATAAGCGCGGAGCACCGACGACAGCGCCCGGTAAGGCCACGGCCGCGCCAGCTTCGAAAGCCGAAACCCAAAAATCAAGCGACAGCCAATCCGACGGGAAGTCGGACGCGAAAGGCAAAGGCACTGCCGAGTCCAAAGAGCCAGGCGATCGCAAAGACTCAGCCAAATCGGCACAGGACAAGAGTGACGGTAAAGGCAAGTCCGAACGAGAGGGCGCATCCAAGGCCGACGCTAGTCCCGACCGAGACCTGAACAAGCGCGCGACGGGCGAAGCAGCGAAAGGCACCAAGGACATCGACCAGCGGGAGCGTTCTACCGTCGGTGGCGACCCGAAGGCCGAACGCGGAGCAGTTGCTCCCGGTGCCGATAGCACCGCGCCGCGCGTTCAAATCCCACAGGAGCGGCGCACCGAGGTGACGACGAATTTCGCCCGACACAGATCAGATGCCCGCGTTACCTTGAACATCGCGGTCAACGTCGGCGTCGCTGTTCCCCGCACCGCAAAGTTCTACGAGATACCCGAAGATATCGTCGTCATCGTTCCGGAGTATCGCCGTTACCGTTACTTCATCGTCGATGATCGGGTTTGCATCATCGATCCGGTCAGTTTCGTCATCATCGATATTCTTGCGCTGACCACCTGATAAAAAACAAACAGCGCGCCGACGGCAAAGCCATCGACGCGCTGTTTTTAATTCCGGATCATGTTTCGCTTATTTGAGCGGAGCGCTGTCGCTGTGATGATCGCTGTGATGATCGAGATCTCTGTCGCGGCCCCAAGCTGGATGGTAGCGATATTTCGGACCGGTGTAGGAATAGCGATAACGGTTTTTCATCTCTTCCGCAGGCACCCAGTAGCCGCTGTTATAACCTGGATACCAAGGGCGGCGCACATAGCGATACGCATAGGGATCATCGCACATGGTGGACTGGCCCGTGCAATCTCCACGTCCAACCCAGCGACGTGCCCCCAGCGCTAGGTCGCGCCCTTCTCGCGCCACGAATGGCTCCGATCCAAACGCCTGCACGGTTTCCGGCACAAAGGCCCCAAAGCTCGCAGTGACTGCGGCAATTCCAATGAGCGACGTCAACCGCATGCCATACTCCAGTCTGGGCAAAACCTTACTAACCACATAATCGCAGGGTCTGCCTAAAAATTCCTTAATCACCGTCGCCTTTTGCTCCGCCACGTAACACTGGCGCTTCTCTCCGATTTATCCGTGCCCACATTTAATCAAATCCTCACCATGCCGCGTGCATTGTCGACCCGGTTGTTCCCAGACGACGGGCGCATTGCGCCAGTGCTGAGCGGACAGCCGACGATCAGATCTAGAGGCAATAGAGACCGCACACGTGCCGGGTTCCGCAGCGCCATCGATGCCGAACGCAAGTCTTCAGACTGACGCTGGCGATACCGCTGGCGGCATCGATGACGTCTTGTCGGATAACGCACGCCGGCTACGCGCGATTGTCGGGCGATGGCGGACCGAAGACGGCGAACGCCCGACCGCGCTGCCACTGCCGAGATTGCAACAGCATTTGGCGACGCTGGCGTTCCACCGCGAGACGTCGTCCCACGACGATCCGCCAGCTGAAGTCCCCGTCGCCGAAGCGAAGACGCCGCCGATCCCAGCCGTAGCGCCTGCTCAACCGCAGCCTGCACCAACTCCGATCGAAGTGCCGCCAGAGGAGATTGCGTCTCCCGTCGGATCGCCACAAATATCCGCCCTTGTCGGCGCTCCAAGGCTCACCCCGACCGCACCCTTACCAACCCAGGTCCAGATTTCGGTTGGCCCCGACACGGAGACGGCGAACAAGCAAGCCTGTCGGCGTGCCGAACCATCCACGAAAACACCTGCCGAGCCCGCCATCCCGAAGGCTGCGCGTAAGGCTCGCGCACGCCCTGAAACGCCGCAAGCAGCGGCCGAACGCTTGGCCGCAGGCACAGATGCCAAGCCCGGATCGTCGACGCATACGCCGCCGTCGCCGGCCATCGAGGCACCTGCGGCTTTGTCCCCGCCGCCGGTGCACAAACTGACCAAGAAGGGCGAGATGTGGTTGGCGCTCAATGCCAGCCGCCGCGCCATCCATGCCGTTGGTTGGTTCAGCTGCGTGATCAACATTCTCATGTTGGCCGGCCCTCTTTTCATGCTGCAGGTCTACGACCGCGTCATGACGTCGGGCAGCATCCCGACATTGATCGCACTGCTCGCGCTCACCACTGCCGTCTATGCGATCATCGGCGTGCTTGAACTCGTGCGGTCGCGCATCATCACGCGCATCGGCATAGAGATCGATCAACGCATCGGCGATCGCATTTTCGAAGCCTCGCTCAAGTCGAGTATCGGAGCCACCGGCTCGCCGACCGCGGCCCTGCGCGATCTCGATACGCTCCGCAATTTCGTCGCCGGCCCTGCGCCGATGACGTTCTTCGACGTCTGGTGGGCGCCGATATATCTCCTCGTCATTTTCGCGACGCACTGGACGCTCGGACTGTCGGCGCTTGCCGGTTGCGGATTGCTGTTGCTGACCGCCTATCTCAGCGACTCGCGCAGCCGCGCACCCCTGTTGGAAAGTCAGAAGTCCGCCGTGCGCGGTATGGAAATGGCCGAGACCGGCCAGCGCAATGCCGAAGCCATCACCGCCATGGGCATGATCGGGGCGTATCGCCAGCGCTGGCAGAAGCTGAATCAGGAAGCGCTCGCCTGGCAGGTCTACGCGTCGGACATCCTCGGCGGCATTTCCTCCGTTTCCAAAACGCTAAGGCTTCTGCTGCAGTCGGTCATGCTCGCGATTGGGGCAGCGCTGGCTTTGAAGGGTGAAATCAGCTCCGGCTCGATCATCGCCGCCACGATCATCTTCGGTCGCGCGTTAGCCCCTGTCGAACAGGTGATCACGCATTGGCGCAGCTCGCTCAAAGCCTACGAAGGCTACAAGAAGCTCGAAGCTCTCCTCGCCCAGACGCCGCCCGTGACCGGCAGCATCGCCATGCCCAAGCCCAAAGGGCATCTTGAGATCATGGGTCTCCGTGTCGCCGCGCCGAATTCGAAGCAGGCCATTCTCACCAACGTCAATTTTGAGGTGAAGCCGGGCCAGATGCTCGCCGTCATTGGTCCGAGCGCATCCGGCAAGTCGTCGTTGACGCGGGCCTTGGTCGGTTTGTGGCCGCCAGCCGGCGGCGGCATCAAGCTCGACGGCGTCGAGATCGGGCGTTGGGACAGCGAACAACTCGGCCAGCACGTCGGATATCTGCCGCAGGACATGGAGCTGTTCTCAGGGACGGTGCGCGAAAACATCGGGCGTTTCCGTGCGGACGCCACAGACGACGAGATCATTGCTGCGGCAACGGCGGCGCACGCGCACGAACTGATCATGTCGCTACCGAACGGCTACACCACCGAACTCGGTGCGTTCGGCACGCACCTGTCCGGTGGTCAGCGTCAGCGTATCGCCTTGGCGCGCGCGCTGTTCCGCAATCCCGCCGTCGTCGTACTCGACGAGGCCAACGCCAACCTAGACCGCGCCGGCGATGTCGCTCTGTCAGCCGCGATCGACGGCATGCGCAAGCGCGGTCAGAGCATCATTTTCGTGTCGCATCGCGTGCAGGCCATCCAGCAAGCCGACACGTTGCTGTATCTGGAGCGTGGTGTGCAGAAAGCCTTCGGACCACGCGCCGACGTTCTTGCCGCCCTAAATGGGCAACCCGCGGCCGTGGCGCAAAAGGCGCAAACTGCGGCCGCTCCGCCAAAATCGTCTGCGCCACCTGCCAGTCCGGCAGCGATGACAACTGAGCCGGCGTCAGCATGAGTAAAGCTATGGCCGTAACCCTGCCCACCATCTCGGCACCGGCGACACTGCAGCGGACATCGTCCTCTGCCCCGACGCTTGAGGCAATGACGGATCTTTGGCCCTCGACAGAGCCCTGGATCGCCTATGGACGGCTCGTGCTCATCGGACTTGCTGTCGTCACCGTGCTGTTCGGATTTGTCTCGATCAATGGTGCCGTTGTTGCCAGCGGTACGGTCACCGTCGAGAGCAACACGAAAACGGTGCAGCATCTTGATGGCGGCATCGTGCACCGGATTCTCGTCAAGAACGGCGATCTCGTCAAAGCCGGTGACCTTCTTGTCAAGCTCGACGATACTCAGATACGCGCCAACGTCGCCGTGTCCCGTGGGCGCACGCTCGATGCGCTGACGCAGCGCCTGCGGCTGGAAGCAGAACGCGACGGTTCTGCGACTTTCACCCTGCCGGCAACCCTCACCGCAGGCGAGGCCGATCCCCAGACGCTGCGCATGTTCGAAGCCCAGCACGCACTGTTCGTGGCCCGACGCACCGGCCGCCAGGGCGAGCAGGGCGTCCTCAGGCAACGCGTCGAGCAGTTGAAGAACGATCTCGGCGGCCTGCAGCAGCAGCTCGAATCTCGCCAGCGCGAACTCGACCTCTCCACGCGCGAATTGAAGAACGTACTGCCGCTGTTCGAGAAGGGTTTTCTCAATCAGGCGCGGCTCGGCCCTGTGCAGCGGGATCAGGCACGGCTGACCGGCGATGTCGGACGATTGCTGACCGACGTCGAAAAGGCCAAGTCCGCGCTGACCGAATCGACCTTGAAACTTGCCCAGAGCGACAAGGACTTCAACGCGCAGGTGGCGGAGGATCTGCGCAAGTCGCTCGCCCAGTTCACGGAGGCCAACGAGACCCTCTCCGGCCTCGAAGACAAGCTCGCCCGCACTGAAATCCGCGCGCCGCGCTCCGGCCATGTCAATGCGTTGGCGATTTCGACGGAGGGCGGCGTCATCGCACCGGGCAGCGCCATCGCTCAGGTCGTGCCCGACGACGAAAAACTGATCATCGAGGCAAAAATTCAACCCGGCGACATCGACAAGGTGCGTGGCGGCTTGAACGCCGTGGTCAAATTTCCTGCCTTCAATGCCAAGAGCACGCCGCGTCTGGAAGGGATCGTCACGACCGTTTCAGCTTCCACGCTCAAGGATCAAGATCAGCAGAACAAGCCCTATTATCAGGTGCAGGTGGAACTACCGGCAGAAGAAATGCTGAAACTCGGCCGCGAGCACAAGCTCATACCCGGCATGCCTGCGGAAATTTATATCGAGACGCACTCGCGCTCGATTCTGAGCTATGTGATCAAACCAATCGCCGACATCGTCAGTCACCTCGGTCGCGACGGCTGAAAGTGGATGGGTGATCGTCGAGGTGGCGGGCTTCACTCGGCACCATAATGGCGATGCCATCGCGGATCGGGTAGGCAAGACGAGCGGAGCGGCTGATCAGTTCTTGTGCTGCCGCATCATACTGTAGCGGTCCTCGGGTCACCGGACACACCAGAAATTCGAGCATTCGGCCATCGGGAACGGCGCGACGCGTCACCGTCGGCGCGTCTTTTGGCGTCGTGTCCGAACCTGTCGCGTCTGCAGGAAAGCTCATGGGATGCTATTGCAATGTCGAACCAGGCGTGCCGCCATTGGCCGCCAATTCCATCTCGGCAAGCGCGATCAGCATATCGGCGCGCACCTTCAAGCTAGGCGCGTCCAGCAGCGCCTGCTTCTCTTCAGGTCCATATGGGCTCATCACGGAAAGCGAGTTGACCAGTGTTTCGCTTCCCGAGCGGCTGATCGAACTCCAATCGGCTTTCAGATTGCGGGCTTCGAGAAACCGTTTCAAAGTCGCCAGCAGCTGTTCACGCGGAATGTCCTGCTCGCCGAGGCCGGGGTGCAGATCTTGCTCGAATCGGTCGAACGAAACACGGTACCTCCGGTAAGCCGTGCCTTTTGTGACTTCGTCGAGCATATCGCAGCGCGTGACACCGGTCAGCGATACGATGAGCCTGTTATCGTCGAGTTCCTGAAATGCGGTGATACGCCCGACACACCCGGTAGCGCGAAGCGCGACATCGGAACCCGGAGGACTTTCGCCGTCCGCGTCATCGTCGGGCGCGTCGTTGGCCGCCATCGGGATGCGCTGCGGCTGCACGATCGCAACCAGCCGGTGCGACGAAAGCGCGGCTTCGAACATGGCGAGATAGCGCGGCTCGAAAATGTTGAGCGGTAACGCGGCGCGTGGCAGCAGGATGCAACCGCGTAATGGAAATACCGGCAACACCGCCGGCATATCACTCAAGGTCTTATAACGCTCGGTGATCTTCATCGGACAGTCCTACGATAAGGGTCACGCGCATTACGAGAACAGCACGCCCGACAGACGGCGTCGGCCATCGAGTGTGGCCGGGTCTTTGGCACCCCAGGCGTCGAAGAATTTAACCAATTGCTTGCGTGCGGCTTCATCGTTCCATTTCCGGTCCTGGCGGATCGATTCGAGCAACTGCGTCGCTGCATCTTCCTTCCGGTCACGCGCGGCCAGCGCGATCGAGAGATCGATGCGCGCTTGATGATTTTTCGGGTCGGCGGCGATCGCGGCCTCCAACGGCACCATGTCGCCAGCGTTGGCGGCCTGTTTAACCAAGTCAATCGATGCCTGCACGCTGGCAACCGCAGTCATGGACCGCTTGTCCGGCGCGACCAACTCGAGCGTCTGCTCCGCACGTTCGAGATCGTTGCTCTTGAGGTAGCACTTGGCGAGGCCCGCCAACGCCACGGGATTTTGCGGTTCTTCCTGCAACACCGCGCCGAACACTTCCGCCGCCCCCTGCAGGTCCCCAGCATCGAAAGCCTGCTCGGCGCTGTCGAGTGCGGCTTGCAGGTCGGCACCGGCATCCTCACCCACGGCGCGGTCGATGAATTCCTTTATCGCGGCTTCCGGCTGCGGACCGGCAAAGCCATCGAGTGGGCGCCCGTCGCGGAAAGCGTAGACTGTGGGCAAACTCTGCACCCTCAGTTGCCCGGCGATCGCTGGATGCGCATCGGTGTCCATCCGCACGAGCTGAACTTTTCCGCCATAGCTGCGGACCACTTTTTCAAGCACCGGTGCCAGTTGCTTGCAGGCCTGGCTGCGTTGCGACCAGAAATGCACCAGCACCAATGCGGTCTTCGATCCTTCAAGAACGTCGCGCGTGAACAACGCCGTCGTCGTATCTTTGATGATCTCTCCGGCGGGCGCGGCCCCTACTGCAGCGGGCGACGTTGGTTGTGACGGGCGTCCGAAAGTCATTGCCTGATCCTATCGCGACCAGATGAAAAGTGGCCGGGTTCCAGCGTCTAGCCCGCGCGAAGCCTACATGGCGCAATCGTCGTCGACGCATTTCGCTTGCACACATGTGACGGCCCGGCCCACCGGTCAAGGCCTAGGGCGTCAAATCCAATGCGGCTCGAGCTGATATCGGCGACGTCGACCGGCGACTAACCCTGAAGTGTATTCACGCAACCGGCAACTTCGCCACCAACGGTTCGTGCCCGGTCGCGCGGATGAAAGCCAACAGGTCGACCCGTTTGATGGCCGTCGTCGCCGTGTTGATCAGCGGATGGCAGTTGATGACATCGAAGTCCATCAATGTGGCATCGATCACCACCGACACACGCCCGGCTCGGTCGTTCATCACCGCAAACGCCGTGACCGAACCCGGTTGCACGCCCAAGACCTCTCCCAGTAACGCTGCCGATCCGAACGATAACCGCGCGCATCCGAGTGTCTTATGCAACAGCTTCAGATGTATCGCCGTATGTGCTTGAGCGACGATGAGAAATAGTCGGCCCCTGGCATCTTTCAAGAACAGATTTTTGGTGTGTGCGCCCGGTAATTCGCGCTCGAGTTGATCACTTTCGGCGACGGTGAACACGGCGGTATGTTCGGTCGACGTGGTTTCTATTCCAAGTGCATTGAGCAGTTGGAACAGGTCCGCACGCCTTGCGGCGACGGCAGGCTCGACGTCTGACATTACCATCTTCTCGATTGATGTGTTGTGAGAACCAGAAAGGAAACTGATGCGGTGGCGCAACTTCTCTGCGCAGATCGCAGAAAAAGTCTTGTTATTCAAAGGTATTGCGACAGCATCACCTTTAGTTAACGGTCGGCTGCTAGTATACATTCTGCCATTGCAGGTGCGTCCGGAACTGCCTGACCTTTCGCGGGTTCGCACAAGCACGTGAACCTTTTCCGATAGTTTTCAGTTTCGCCGCTGCTTGTTCCAAATTCTGTCATGCCGTCGCCATGCCGCTTGGGTTAGGTGGTCTGACGTGCAAACTCTTCGGGTGCCTCATGAGCCAATCGAACGATAGTCTGCAGCAGCCTTCGCGGCCCGCTGCGCACCTACGATCTGGTCGTTGGGTTCTGCGGCGCGCCTTACTGGGTATTCTCGCCCTGTCCGTCTTTGTCCTCTCCGGTGCCATGTTGCTGCATGCGAGCATCGAGCCCGAAGGTGCCGAAAGTGCCGAACAGGCGCAGTCGGAGTAAATATCACGCGCTCATTTCCCTACATCAGCTTTGCCGTTTTCATACTGAAATGACTGTTGCGGCCGACAATGACGTGATCGTGGATGGTAATGCCGAGCGGCGCCGCCGCTTGAATGATCTGTTTCGTCATATCGATGTCTGCCCGCGATGGTGACGGATCACCCGACGGGTGGTTGTGCACCAGCACCAGCGCAGTAGCACCGAGTTGCAAAGCGCGCTTGACGACTTCCCTGATATAAACCGGCGTATGATCCACGGTGCCAGATTGCTGCACTTCGTCCGCGATCAACTGATTGCGCTTATCGAGAAACAGAATACGAAATCGCTCGATCTCGTCGTGGCCCTGCACCGCCTTGCAGTAGTTCAACACCGCCGTCCAGGTGTTGAGCACATCGCGCTGCATGATTGTCGACTGCATCAGGCGCAAAGCGGCCGCGCGCACGACCCTGATTTCATCGATCGCTCGTTGACCTATACCGTCGACCTCCAACAGGCGCTCGTCCGTCGCGTTGACGACACCACTGAAGGTTTGAAATTTGTGCATCAGCGCTTTTGCCAGCGGCTTGGTATCGCCACGCGGTATCGCCCGAAACAAGATCATTTCGAGCATCTCGTAATCCGGTAGCGCGTCTGCGCCGGCGTCGCGGAACCGCGTCAACAAGCGGCTGCGATGGCCCGCCTTGTCGTCCATGATCTTGGCAACCCGCGGGTTGCGCCGAGACGCCCCCTTCCCCGAAGTGTGCGCATCTTTGGACGATGATACCAGCGCCAGATCCGGAGCAGCGACCTGCGCCGCAGCTTTTATTTCCGATCCGAAAAGATCGAACAATCCGTTTTGTGACTCGCCGCTCGACTCGACTTCTGCGACC
This sequence comes from Hyphomicrobiaceae bacterium, assembly GCA_025359165.1. Classification (GTDB taxonomy): domain Bacteria; phylum Pseudomonadota; class Alphaproteobacteria; order Rhizobiales; family Hyphomicrobiaceae; genus JABFRJ01. The sequence goes on along the minus strand of JANYHG010000123.1, from coordinate 19,955 downwards.
TTCGCAGCAACTCGTTTTTGCACTTGCTCATCAGTTTGCTGACCGGGCCGGTCGTCTGCTCCGCCACCAACTCCAGACTGTCTCATTCGTCGCCCCACACACGCTCGTCACCGCACCGCGATGCTACACGCGAACATCGCGCATGGTACAGAGCGATTGCAGTTCTCAGACAACCGGATAGGGAGGTTTGTTCCAGCCCTTGGGCGAATGAGTAAATATTTCGCAGCCGTCTCTGGTCACGCCGACTGTGTGCTCGAACTGCGCAGACAGTTCACGGTCGCGCGTCACCGCCGTCCAGCCATCCGGCAGAATTTTGACGAACGCCTTCCCGAGATTGATCATCGGCTCGATCGTGAAGATCATTCCCGGCGCCAGCACCACGCCTGCGCCCGCGTCTTCGCCGGCAGTGTTGATCCGATAATGCAGAATATTGGGTCGGTCATGGAACACTTGGCCCAAGCCATGACCGCAGAAATCTTCGACCACCGAACAGCGCTCGCCGCGCGCGTACGTCTCGATGGCGGTGCCGATGTCGCCTGTCGTACCGCCGGGTTTGACGGCCGCGATGCCGCGCAGCAGCGCCTCGTACGTCACGTCGATCAGACGTTCGGCCTTCCGCCGCACTGCGCCAACCGTATACATGCGGCTGGTGTCCCCATGCCAGCCGTCGACGATCAGCGTCACGTCGATGTTTAGGATGTCGCCGTCGCGCAACGGCTTTGAATTGGGAATACCGTGGCAGACCACGTGATTGATCGAGGTGCAGATCGATTTGGGATAGCCGCGATAGTAAAGCGGGGCAGGATAGGCCTTGTGATCCATGGCGAATTGGTAGGCAAGTTTGTCGAGCTTTTCCGTCGAGACACCGGGCCTCACATAGGGCACCAGCATATCTAGCGCTTCGGCGGCCAACCTGCCTGCACGCCGCATGTTCGCGAATGCGTCCGACCCGTAAAGGCGCACAGCGGCGTCGACCGTCCCGGTCCGGGCTGTTCCGGTTTTCGACATACGAGGCGTGTCCTGTTGGATCTTGTCGCCAGCAACCGACGACGGGTCTGCGCGGCAAGACTGGCAAAAAATCTGATCGGGCTGTACTTAGGATGAAATATCGGTCCAAGCAACGCGACCGATGGCATCCATCGCTTGGTTCGGCGATGCGGGGCACATAGGGGAGCGGACGAAATCAGATGACAGACAAGACACCGACCAAGACATCGACGCGGTCGAGAACGCGGCAGATGCGGCAAATGCTGATAGGGTTGCTCGCCTTGACGTCGCTACCCGCAGCGGCGTTGGCTCAGGCAACCGCGCCAACGCCCATCGGATCGCCGTTGCCGACGTGGCATGCCGTCGACGTCTGCAAAAGAGACAGCGTCACCGATCAGTGCGATCTGTTCGAGCAGCGCGCGGCCCGCACGGTGAGCGGCAGCTGGGCCTTCGTCCCCGAGGATGTGCGCGCGAAGTGTCTTGCCGAAAGTGCTAAGCCGGTGGCGCAAAGTTGGCGACTGCTGTCAGGGTGCATTGAAACAGCGATGAGCCGCAGTATCGATCGCCACGCCGTGCTGACCGCCAAGACGCCGACCGAGCCCGTGCCGCCGCGCAAGATTCTGCCGATGGTGCCGCCAGCTGAAGAGAAATCTGAAGCCCAGCCCGGCGATCCGTCGACGCCGCCATCGATTCCGGCAGCGGTGCCGCCGACAACCACCGTCGCGCCTCCTGCCGCTGCTGCGGCCTCACCAGTTCCAGAAGCAAAGAAGCCGTAAATCCAGCCGCAGCCAATCCAGGCTTTCGAGAAAAAAAACATGGCGAAAATTGCGTTCATCGGCCTCGGCAACATGGGTGCGCCCATGGCTGGTAATCTCGTCAAAAAGGGACACGAGGTGGTCGGCTTCGACCTCCAGCAGGCCAACCTCGAGGCCGCCGCGCAACGCGGCGTGCAGGCGGTAGCCTCGGCGGCCGATGCGGTAGCCGGTGCCGATGCCGTCATCACCATGCTACCCGCTGGCAAGGACACCATCGCGGTCTACGCCAAATCGGGAATTCTCGAGAAAGCCCGTAAAGGTACGGTGTTCATCGATTGCTCCACGATCGACGTCGCATCCGCCCGCGCCGCACACGTGCTGGCCACCAATGCGGGCATGCTGTCGTTGGACAGCCCCGTCTCGGGTGGCGTCGGCGGCGCAGAAGGCGCGACATTGACGCTGATGGCTGGCGGTACGGCTGCGGCGTTCGAGAAGGCGCGGCCATTCCTCGAGTGTGTCGGCAAAAAAGTCGTCTACTGCGGTGATGCTGGAGCCGGGCAGGCCGCCAAAATATGCAACAATATGATCCTCGGCATTTCGATGATCGGCGTCTCTGAAGCCTTCGTTCTGGCTGAAAAGCTCGGGCTGAGCCACGCGGCGCTGTTCGACGTCGCATCGACGTCGTCTGGTCAATGCTGGTCGTTGACGAGCTACTGCCCGGTGCCGGGCCCGGTGCCGGCTTCCCCTGCCAACAACGCCTACAAGCCGGGTTTTGCTTCGGCGCTGATGTCGAAAGACCTCAAGCTGGCGCAGGAAGCAGCCGCCGTCAGCGGTGCATCGACACCGATGGGCGCACTCGCCGCGCAACTGTTCGCACTGCACAACGCGCATGGTGCCAGCGGCGACGACTTCTCCAGCATCGTCAAGCTGATCCGCGGTACGAAATAACGGGCATCGTCATGATCCTGCACGGCTACTACCGCAGCTCGGCCTCGTATCGCGTGCGCATCGCGCTGAACCTGAAGGGGCTGCCGGTCAGCCATGTGTCGCATCACCTGCGCAAGGGTGAGCAGCGCGCGGCGGACTACCTGCCGCTCAATCCGCAAGGCCTGGTGCCGACGCTGGTCGCTGATGACGGCCGCGCCCTCACCCAATCTCTCGCCATCGTGGAATGGCTTGACGAGACATATCCGCAGCCGCCTTTGCTTCCGGCCGATCCCTGGGAGCGCGCCCGCGTTCGTGCCTTCGCCCAGGCCATCGCCTGCGATATTCATCCGCTGCAAAATCTGCGGATCCTCACCAAAGTCAAGGCCATGACAGGCTCCGACGACGACAGCCAGGCGTGGGCCCGTTTTGTCAACGAGGACGGCCTTGCCGCGTGCGAGGCGATGCTGGCGAACGAACCCGGCCCCTTCTGCTTTGGCACCCGACCGACACTGGCCGATATTTGTCTGGTTCCGCAACTCGTCAACGCCCGCCGCTTCAATGCCGACGTCGCGCGATTCCCGCGACTGCTGGCCATTGAGGTCGCGGCCAATGCTCTGCCCGCTTTCGCAGACGCCGCCCCGGCCAAACAACCCGATGCCGAGTGAGCAACGGAGCCCAACCTGTCACATATTCCTTAGACCGCCCACGGCGCTATAACACCAAGTAACAAAACCTTCGAACTCACTCATCGGCCCCATCATCCACCCTTCGCGCATTTTCTCCTCTCCCCGACGGGAGCAGACCATGTCGCGGACGTTCGAGTTTCTTGCCTTCTCCCTTTAGGGAGAAGGTGGCCGACAGGCCGGATGAGGGTGTTTTTGCCACGCGTCTAGGCATTTATTGGAAGACCCGATGTCCGATCCAGTCTCCGCCTCCCCAACCGATACCTCGGCCACCTTCGGCTTCGAGACCGTGCGCCCCGAAGAGCGGCAGGCAAAGGTTAACGGCGTTTTCGCATCCGTCGCCGAAAACTACGACCTGATGAACGACCTGATGTCCGGCGGCCTGCACCGTCTCTGGAAACAGGATTTCGTTGCTTGGCTCGCGCCGCCGAAGGGGCAGCAGGCGTGGCGGCTATTGGACGTCGCCGGCGGCACCGGAGATATCGCGTTACGCGTGGCGTCCAGCGCCGGTCCCAACGCCACCATCGACCTGTGCGACATCAGTCCCGAGATGCTCGCCGTCGGCCAACGCCGCGTCGACAAGGCTGGCCTGTACGAGCGTATCACGCTGACCGAAGGTAACGCTGAGAAACTGCCGTTCCCGGATCGCTGCTTCGATGCGTACACGATCGCTTTCGGCATCCGCAACGTCACCCACCTCGACCGCGCATTGGCCGAGGCGCATCGCGTGCTCAAGATCGGTGGCCGCTTCATGTGCCTCGAGTTCTCCGAAGTGACGATGCCGGTGCTCGACCGCCTTTACGATTTCCATTCCTTCAACGTCATTCCGGCACTCGGCCAACTGGCTGCTGGCGACCGCGCAAGTTACCAGTACCTCGTCGAGAGCATCCGGCGGTTTCCCAAGCAGGAAGCCTTCGCGGGCCTGATCCGTGATGTCGGCTTCGAGCGCGTCTCCTACCGCAATCTCACGGGTGGCGTCGCCGCCATGCATTCCGCATGGAAGATTTGAGCGGGCACTTCCAACCACACGAGACCCTGGCCATGTCCACAGCCGCTCGCCGTCATTCGATTCCCGTCGCCGTCGGCGCGATAACCGTCGGCGGCACGGCTCCGATCGTGGTGCAATCCATGACCAATACCGACACCGCCGACATCGATGCGACGGTGAAGCAGGTGGCCGACCTCGCACGCGCGGGCTCCGAACTTGTGCGCATCACCGTCGACCGCGACGCGGCGGCGAAAGCGGTGCCACACATTCGCGACAAACTTGCCGCGCGCGGCGTCACCGTGCCGTTGGTCGGCGACTTCCACTACATCGGGCACACCCTGTTGCAAGACAATCCCGCCTGCGCCGAAGCGTTGGCCAAGTATCGCATCAATCCCGGCAACGTCGGCTTCAAGGCCAAGAAAGACAAACAGTTCGGTGCCATCATCGAGCAGGCGTTGACGTACCAAAAACCCGTGCGAATCGGGGTCAATTGGGGCTCGCTCGACCAGGACCTGCTGACCCACCTGATGGACGAGAACGCCACCTCTGCGACGCCCAAGACGGCGCGCGCAGTCATGCACGAGGCGATCGTGCAATCAGCGCTGCTGTCGGCCGAACAGGCCGAAAACATGGGCCTCGGTGCCGAGCGCATCATCATTTCGGCGAAAGTCTCGGCGGTACAGGATCTGATCGCCGTCTACTCCCTGCTCGCCGATCGCTGCAAGTATGCACTGCACCTCGGGTTGACCGAGGCAGGCATGGGCTCGAAGGGGATCGTCGCCTCGACAGCTGGCATGGGCATCCTGCTGCAACAGGGCATTGGTGACACCATTCGCGTATCGTTGACCCCGGAACCGGGCGGCGACCGCACGACCGAAGTCAAGGTCGCCCAGGAAATCTTGCAGACGATGGGCCTCCGCGCCTTCATGCCGATCGTAGCTGCCTGCCCCGGCTGCGGCCGGACCACCTCAACGGTGTTTCAGGAGCTGGCGCGCGACGTGCAGTTCATGATCCGCGACCGCATGCCCGATTGGAAGCAAAGCTACCCTGGCGTCGAAAATCTCACGTTCGCGGTCATGGGCTGCATCGTCAACGGCCCGGGCGAGAGCAAGCACGCCGACATCGGCATTTCCCTTCCCGGCACCGGCGAACAACCTGCTGCCCCCGTCTTCATCGACGGCAAAAAAGCCATGACCCTGCGCGGTCCGAACATCACCGCCGAGTTCAAGACCCTCGTCGAAAATTACATCGAAAAACGTTTCGGCGCGGGCCGGGCTTAACTCGACGCATCCATTCGCCGACCGTCACCTGCCGCGTCGACTGCTAAGGACATGCGCGTGGCTTTTCGACAACGGAGGCTGGAGAAAAGGTAAGGCAACCTTGGCAAGCAGTCCGCGCGGACTATCGTAAGCAACTGAGGAAAGGGAGACGTGGTCGTCCGGCACGCCGCTTGCAGTGGTCGGCAAATGCGTGGCGCTAGAGTGCTCCGGGAAAAATGTGAGCGGTTTTTCCGATAAAGAGCACGACAACCTAAGCTGGCGAGACAACCGCGTTTTCATATTGTGTGCGTTGGGAAAAGAAAATGCTGACGCGACGGACGGCTGTAGCGAACGGACTGGCAAGCGCCTTGGCAGGCAGCTTGGGCATGGCCGTAATTGGGCGCCCGACGCCTGCAGGCGCACTCGCGGCGCAACCCGCAACTCCGGTTAATTTCAAAGTTCCGGCGAACGCCATCGACTGCCACACCCACATTCACCTGGAGCCGGCAAAATTTCCCTGGTTCGACGGCCGCACCTACACGCCGGAGCTTGCAACGCCCAAAGAGATGGCGGCGCTGCACGCGCGGCTCGGCCTGAAGCGCGTCGTGATCGTAACGCCGAGCGTATATGGCCCGGACAATTCCGCGACGCTTGCGGGCATGAAAGCGCGTGGCGTCGACAATGCGCGCGGCGTCGCCGTGATCGACAACCGAACGGCACCTTGTGAACTCGAGGCCATGCAGGATGCCGGGGTCGTCGGGGTTCGGCTCAATCTCAATACAGGTGGCGCAAACAACGATGCGGCGCTCGGGCGCGCACGGTTCGAAGCGCTCGTCAAACGCGTGCAGCCGTTGCGGTGGCACATTCAGATCTACACCAATCCAACGACCATTAGCGCCATCAAGGACTTGGTGATGTCTTCGCCAGTGCCGGTCGTGTTCGATCATTTCGGCGGCGCGAAGGGATCGCTCGGCGTCGATCAGCCAGGCTTTCAGGATTTGTTGCACCTCGTACGGGCCGGCAAAGCGTACGTGAAGATATCAGGCGCTTACCGGTCGTCGACCAGCGCGCCGGATTATGCCGATCTAGCCCCGCTGGCAAAGGCGCTGATCGCGGCCAACGACGAGCGCATCGTCTGGGGCACGGATTGGCCGCATCCGAATTCGGCACCGCCCAAGGAACGGCCGGTCAACGAGGTAACGCCACTGTATCAAGTCGACGACGGTCAATTGATGAACCTGTTGCCGATATGGGCACCCAGCGCGAAAACGCGCGCCAAGATTCTGGTCGAAAATCCGGAAGACCTCTACAAATTTTGAGCGTTGCGCCATAGGCGTCCGGACGTTGCCGAGGCGTTGCGCGAACGTATTTGCGCCAGCGCCGAATCAGCGCGTGGTTTCCGCTTTCCTGCCATAGTCTTATCGCAAGCATGACGGGTCTTTCCGCCACCATTTGTGATGGGCCTGGCATGAATCATCGTGTTGCGTTTTTCGGTGTGATACCGACGGTCATAAGTACTGACTTATACCGACAGTATACGCGCGCGGAGTTGGTGGGGCGGCCGCGCGCAAACAAAAGAGAAGTACCGGCGCCTGGTTTTTTGCGATGGAGCCAAAAAATTCTGACCGCCGGTATGAGTACCGCATTCTGGGCAGCGGCGGCAGCGGCCGATCCACAGCCGATGACAGGCCAAAACCTGAGTGAAATCGTGCCCGGCGCTTCCGTGCAGATCGACACGCCGCTCGGCACCAAACTACCGATTAAATTCACGGCCAATGGGATGATGTCGGGAGAAGCGGGCGCGCTTGCATGGTTCCTTGGCTCGACAACGGATCGCGGCCGGTGGTGGGTCGCCGACGATAAATTGTGCCACAAGTGGTTCAAGTGGTTCGATGCCGACGTGCAGTGTCTGAAGCTGAAGCGCGACGGTGAAAAACTCTATTGGAGTAGAGACGACGGAAAAACCGGCACCGCCACGCTGATGGCCGCCGCCCCGATCGAGCAGAAGCCATACGCATTAGGGCATCCCGTGTCGACGCAGAGCGCCAGCTTGGTCGAGGAGCGTCCAGTCGTCGGACCCGCGCCTATCGTAACGACTACGCAGCCGGTTGGCACCTTAAAAGCGGCCGGCGCACCGCCCAAGGCATCAGCCGCCGCAACACCGAAACCACTTGCACCGGTGACCAAGACGACCGCACCTCCGGCGACCAAGATGGCCGCTGTCATCTCGCCCACGGTCACCAAACCGACCACGACACTGCAAAAGACAATGGTGGCACCAGCCGCACCAAAGACGATTAATCCGAGAATCACCGTCGCGACCGCGCCGCCCGCTCCAGCCACCGCTAAACCGCAGCAGCCCGTCGAAATCGTATCGTTCCGCGTGTCGGGCGTGCACCCCCGAGATGTGCTGAATGTACGCCAGGGGCCGTCATCGGAAGCACCGCCCGTAGGTGTGATTCCTCCCTTTGCTGATGACGTCAGGCTGGCTGGAAAATGTCAGCTGGAGTGGTGTCCCGTTACGCACGACGGCATCAGCGGATGGGTGAACAAGTATTACTTGCGCGAGCAGGAGTAGACAACGGCGTCACAGCTTGCGGCCCATCGGCAAATCCTTAACCCGTGGTCAGCCGGATGCCGGCTCCAGCTTGTCTTTCGACGCCGGTACAAGGTTGACGCTCTCGCCACAGCCGCAGCTGCTTTTCTGATTTGGATTATTGAACACGAATTGCGCCGCGAGCTTGTCGATCTTGTAGTCCATCTCTGTGCCAAGCAGATAGAGCACCGCCTTCGGGTCGATGATCACGCGCGCGCCATCCTGTTCGACCACTTCGTCGAACTTGGCCGCAGTTTCTGCCCAATCCATGGTGTATTCCATGCCCGCACAGCCACCCTTCTTGATTCCGATTTTGAGACCGGCAACTGCAGGGCCTTTAGCGGCCATGATGGATTTCACACGGGCGACCGCCGCCGGCGTGAGAGTCATGACTTTCGGTCGGGCGCGAGTCACGCGCGTGGCCGCGGCCGGTGGAGTCGAATCGGACGGAAACGTGAATGGTGGCGTGCTCATCATGGTCCTGTCGGCAGATCCGAGTGCGCTGGAGTGATCGGCTCAACCCGGCGCTCGATACTGATATAGGATATTTTACACGAAATTCGAGCCCGTCGGCTCACGGCAGCAGACTACACCAGTCGGCCTCGAAAATCCTTCAAAATCTCGCGGGCGGCATTGTGGCCGGGAACGCCCGTCACGCCACCACCGGGATGGGCACCGGAGCCGCAAAAATAGAGCCCCTGCAGCGGACTGCGATAATTTGCGTAGCCGAGTACCGGTCGCGCGCTGAACAACTGGCCGAGGCCAAGTTGGCCATGAAAAATATCGCCGTCAGGTAGTCCAAACCGAAGTTCGAGGTCGAGCGGCGATAGCACCTGCCGCCCGAGAACGCTCGCCTTGAAGTTGGGTGCATGATGGTTGACGGTGTCGATAACCAAATCGGCGAATGTGCTGGCCTCGGTCGGATTGGTCCACGATCTGCCGTCCGGCAGCTTTGGTTGCACATGCTGCACGAATAGGCTGGCAACGTGCTGGCCCGCCGGCGCGAGGCTATTGTCGAGCGTCGAGGGGATCAGCATTTCGACCACAGGCTCGGCCGACCAACCATCGCGGCGCGCATCGAGGTACGCGCGGTCGAGATAGCCGATGGTCGGGCCGATGACGATGCCGGCGCCATGATGTGCCGCCTGCGTTTTCCCCGGTAAACAGCTGAAATCAGGTAGTTCGCTGAGCGCAACGTTCATGCGGAATGTGCCGGAGCCCGTTTCGATGCGGGCGAACGCGTCCCGCGTCTCGGCGGGTACGGCATTCAGACCAATCATGCGCATCAATACTTTCGGTGCCACGTTAGCAGCGATCGCTCGCGCCCGGATGATCTCACCTGTCGCCAGCGCGAGACCGGTCGCGCGGCGTCCGTCGTCGATGACTTTCGACACCGCAGCACCGGTCCGGATGACCGCGCCGCACGTCTCGGCTGCGCGCGCAATCGCCTGCGTAATCGCCCCCATACCGCCGATCGCGTGCCCCCATACACCCGCCTTGCCGTTGACCTCGCCGAAGCAGTGATGCAGCAGGACGTAGGCCGTTCCGGGGGTGTGCGGACTGGCCAGTGTGCCGACGATGCCGTCGAAGGCGAACGCAGCTTTGACGTGATCGCTTTCGAACCAGCCGTCGAGAAACGCTGCAGCACTCTTCGTGAAAAGATCGACCAGCAGACGCTGATCAGCAAGACCGAGCGCAAGCACGCTGCGTCCAATATTGGCACCACGGATCAGCTCGAAAAGTCCGCCCCCGGCGTTCGGCGGCGTCTTTAAAAGAAGCCCTCGCAGCACATTGGCGGCACGCTCTAAGGCCGCGTCGTATTCGGGCAGGCGCGCGGCATCTCGCTCGGAAAATGCCGCGATGGCCGCTTGGCGCTGCGCTGATCCATAAGGCATCAACAGATATTTTACGTCGTCGATGGGCCAAAAATTGGCCACGGGGCGTTCGACGATGCGCAGGCCGTGGGCCGCCAGATCGAGGTCGGCGACGATCTTCGGATTGAGCAGGCTGACGGTGTAGCTGGCGACCGAGTTGCGGAAGCCGGGGTGGAACTCTTCCGTGATCGCTGCGCCACCGGCGACGTCGTTTTTCTCGAGTACGACAACTGATCTGCCTGCTGATGCAAGGTAGGCGGCGGCGACCAAGCCATTGTGGCCGCCGCCCAAAATCGCAACATCGTAAATTTTGTCAGCCATGCATTCGTGAACTCGAGGGGCGCACCGGGCGGGAACGACTTTTCATTGCAGCCACGTTCGGCACGATGCTACACGGCAAACAGTCGCGTTTCCTCCAGCCTTTGCCGAGATCACCCATGTCCAAGCCCGTCCTCCTCGAAACCGGCCCGATGATGGACCTGATCAGCTCTCAGCTGGCAGAGGCGTTCACCGTGCACGCTTTGCCTCCCCGAGCCGCCGAACGCGACGCGTTGCTTGCCAAGATCGCGCCCGATGTCACCGCGATCTGCACGGGTGGTCATACCGGGGTCAAGACGGATGCGGCGATGCTGGCCCGTTTTCCCAAGCTCAAGGTGGTCGCCAATTTCGGCGTCGGCTACGATTCCATCGATGTCGCGACCGCCGCCAGACGCGGCGTCGTCGTCACCAATACGCCCGACGTGCTGACCGAGGAAGTCGCCGACACCGCGCTCGGCCTCCTGCTCAACACGGTACGGGAATTCAGTCGTGCTGAAAATTATCTGAGGGCGGGCGAATGGGCGAAGAAGGGCGATTATCCCCTGACGTCGGGGTCGCTGCGCGATCGCAAACTCGGCATGGTCGGCATGGGCCGCATCGGGCAAGCCATCGCCACGCGCGTCGCAGCGTTTGGCGTGCCCGTCGTGTACTACAGCCGCAATAAAAAGTCGGACGTCTCCTACCAGTACTATTCGAATCTGATCGAGATGGCGAAAGCCGTCGACACTATGCTGGTGATTACTCCCGGCGGGGCCGAAACCAAGAACATGATCAATGCCGAAGTGCTGGCCGCTTTAGGCAAGCGCGGCATCCTGATCAACGTCGCACGCGGCACAGTGGTCGACGAGCCCGCGTTGATGGCCGCATTGCGCACCGGCATCATTCAGGCGGCCGGGTTGGACGTGTTCTGGAACGAGCCGTCGATCAATCCCGAATGGATGACAGTGCCCAACGTGACGCTGCTACCGCACGTCGGCTCGTCGTCCGTTCACACCCGCAACGGCATGGGACAGTTGACGGTCGACAATCTGTTGGCCTATGCGAACGGCACACCGCCGAAAACGCCGGTCGCCGAGACACCGTTCAAGGCGTGGTGAGTTGCCAGCCACGGCGGACTAATACCGCCGGTCATAACTACTGACTTATGACCGGCGGTATACGCGCGCCGCCTATTGTGGCGTCATCATCTTGATCGCTGCCGTCGACGCCGCACCGCCGATCACACAGGGAATTCCGATAGCGGCCGGCGCACCCAGTGCACTGGCGGCGATACATCCGAACGACAGCGCGATCTGTCCCGCCTGCCCCCACCACGCCGTCGTGCGCGTCTTCTCCGGCCCCTTGATCTTGAGCTGCTCGATTGCCAACAGCGCCTCCTTCCGGATCTTGGAAGTTTCGCCCGTCTCCGCTGCCGCGATCACTTCAGTCAATAATTTCTGCTGGCTCGGCGGCTCGGTCGTCATCGCCGTTTTCAACAACCGCAACAACTCCACGTCGGTGCTGCCGTTCGATGCCAGCGTCCACTTTGCCATCGACCCGATCGTCAATCGCTCGACATCGTTGACGTCTTTCGCCCATTTCAACACCGAGATGATGCGCAATACGGGCTCGTAGTATCCGGTCGCAAAATAATTGCCCCACAACACATCCAACGGCACCGGGCCGTCGTCGAGCTTCATATCGTCGTAGGGTTTCATCTGTCCCGTTACGTAGCGGTCGATCAGCACCACCCGGGCGGGCATCCGCTCTGCATTCTGTCGCAACAGGCCCTGCCAATCCGGCAGTCCCGAATAGGCAATCGCCTTGATCAACGCGGATTGATGCTGCGGACCCAGCGGAAACATCTTGCCGATAGTCGCATTCGCGTTCGCCGCATCGGACGCCAGCACCCCCCCGATGAAGCCGAGGTAAAGCCCCGACGTATCGGCATCAGCCAACATATTTAGCCCCAACATCGCGCGGAACAGTTGCGGCAAACGCTGCGGTTCAGGCTTGGACCGATAGACGTTGATATAGTGCCCGATCTGCTCGACCGTCGCGAAATCAGCCGCATCGGCTTTGCTTCCGGCCTTCGGTAAAACTTTGTGGGCCGCACTATTTTTCACCGGCACGCCCAGCCGCGCCGCCGGCGCAGCCGTTTGCGCTGCCACAGTGGCTGCCATAACGACGCTCGCCGCGGCAGTCGCCAACACGATTTTAAACACGCCGCAACCCCTCGAATCGGTACACGCACAGTCCTTTTTGCGCTGAACCTCAAACCAATCCGAGTTGCACGGCCCGCGCCGGGCAAAATTGCGGCCGCTGCGTGTCGGGCGCGTGTCGAAATCCAATTGATTTCGAGGCCGCACACTTCCGCCCTCGCCTCAACCGTGGGAATCTGGAATGCATCTACCGTGGCACGAGCATTTCCGCGGTCGGAATACCGCTTTCAGGGGAAACTAAATGAACGCACGCGCGCTAGCGGCTGAATGCATCGGCACGTTCGCACTGGTTTTCGTCGGTTGCGGTACCGCGATGCTGTTGGGCCCGGCCACACCTGCCACAATTATGACGACCGCCTTCGCGTTCGGGCTGACCGCTCTGTGCAGTGCCTTCGCACTCGGCCACGTCTCCGGCGGTCACTTTAATCCCGCCGTCACCATCGGGTTGATCGCCGGCGGCCGCTTCCAGGTCACCGAAGCCTTTCCCTATATCGTCGCGCAGTGCCTCGGCGCTGCCGTCGCTGCGGCACTGTTGGTGATCACGTTGACGGGGGCTCCGATTGGGCCCAACATTCCAAAATTGAACGACATGACCGCTATTGCCAGCCACTTCGGCGGTAAAGGCGAGTTCTCGATCCTCGCTGCATTCATCGCGGAAACGATCGGTGCGGCGCTCCTCATGACCGTCATCATGGGTTCGACTTCGAAACGCGCCTCTGCAGGTTTCGCCCCGATCGCCATCGGCTTGAGCATTGCATTTCTGCATTTCCTGACCCTGCCGCTGGCCAGCTCGTCCTTCAATCCCGCCAGGGCGATGGCAACGGCCGCATTCGCCGGCGGCAGAGCCTTTGCCGATCTCTGGCTATTCTGGGCCGCGCCGGTGTTAGGCGCGGCCGTCGGGGGCGCATTTTCGCGCTGGATCCAGGCAGAGTAAATGATCGTTCGACCTCACTTACCGCGATAGTGCCCGCCGCCGTCGACGTCCAGCACGGTGCCGCTCACATACCCGCAGGCGGGCGACGCCAGAAAAACTGCCGCATTGGCAATTTCCTCGACCTCGATCAGTCGGTCCAGGGGCAACCCGGTGAGCATTTCCTCCCAGCGCGCCTCGTCTCCGAGTGACGACTTCGCCCGCGTCTTCGACAGCGAGATGATGCGATCCGTGCGCGTCGCCGCTGGATTGATGCCGAACACGCGCACGCCCCAATCGACCGACTTACCGCCGACAGCCCCGGTGAACGCCATCAAAGCCGCATTGCCGGTCGCGCCGCAGATGTAGTCGTAACGTGGGCTGCGACCGGCCGCGCCGATGATATTCACGATCGTGCCGGCCTTGCGCTCTTTCATGTGGCCGAGCATCATCTGCGTCATGTGCACATAGCCCATCACCTTGAGGCTCCATGCCTCCGTCCAGCGCTCCATCGACATGTCGAGCAGCCCACCACCCGGGATAGCGCCCGCATTGTTGACCAAAATATTCGTCTCGGGATGGGCGGCAGCCACCCGCTCCCGCTCGCCCGCTTTGGACAAATCGGCAGCGACTGCCTTGATTTTTCCCAACGGTGCCAATTCGGTCCGCGTCGCCTCCAACGTTGCCGCATCGCGCGATACGATCGTCACCGTGCAGCCTTCCTGCAGAAACACTTTGGCACATGCAGCACCGATACCCTTGGAGCCGCCCGTCACGAGTACATTTTGGCCGTTCAATCGAAGATCCATAGTTCCTCCAGATGAATGCAGTTGCGTGCGCGATCAGACGCCGCTCGGTAGCCGCGCACAATAGATGCCCTATTTACGTTGTCGCCAACAGCCAAGATCCCGACGCGTTGCATGCATGCCGCCACTACTGTAAACACCGTCGGGCGAACATTAACGGCTCGACTGGCAGTAGCCGACAGCACCGAGCAGGAGAGCAAAGCTTTGGCCGACAAAAGCGGGAAACACCCGCGCAGTGGTGCCCTGGCGACAGGGTCCAGAAGCGAAACACCCGCCGCACAGGCCATGCCCGCAGGGCAGGCTGCTACAAGTCGCGTCGTGGTCTCGCTCGAAGACAACCGCATCGTTCCGCTGGTGCTCGGCGAACATGATTCATATCTCGCCTTGATCGAACAGCTCGTCGGCGTCAAAGCGGTCGCGCACGGCAACATAATTTCCATTTCGGGCCCCGCGCAGGCCTGTGCGACCGCCAAACAAGTGCTTGAGGCGCTTTATGCTCGCGCCGTGCGCGGCGAACACTTCTCCGCTGGCGACGTCGAAGGCATGATCCGTCATTCCCGCTCGGCACCGGCCAACGAAGGCATGGCGCAGATCCGCACGCGCAAAAAAGTCGTCACAGCGCGCACGGCGATGCAGAGCAACTACATTCGCGCCCTCGAAAATACCGATCTGGTTTTCGGCCTCGGGCCCGCCGGCACCGGAAAAACCTATTTGGCCGTAGCGTTCGCGGCCCAGTGTCTCGAGAAAAATCTCGTCGAACGGATCATCCTGTCGCGACCGGCCGTCGAAGCGGGCGAGCGTCTGGGCTTTCTGCCTGGCGACATGAAGGAAAAGGTCGATCCCTACCTGCGTCCACTGTATGACGCGCTGTACGACGTCCTGCCTCCCGAGAAGGTTGAAAAGGCCTTGGTCGAAGGCATCATCGAAATCGCGCCGCTCGCCTTCATGCGCGGGCGCACGTTGGCCAATGCCGCCGTCATTCTCGACGAGGCCCAGAACACCACACCGATGCAGATGAAGATGTTTCTGACCCGCCTCGGCGAGGGTTCGAAGATGATCGTGACCGGCGATCCGACGCAGATCGACTTACCCAGCGGCCAAAAATCCGGCCTTGAAGAAGCTGTCGGCCTTCTTGAACTGGTCAAAGGCATCGAAACCATTCGCTTCCAGGCACAAGATGTGGTGCGCCGAGATCTCGTTGCGCGTATCGTCAGAGCCTACGAAGCGGCAGCTACGACTACGGCCGCCGATAAACACCGTGCGCGGAATTGACCGTGACCCAACCTCCACCGGCCCGAACTCCGGTCCCTGTCCCAGCGCTGGATGCGGACGTCGCCATCGAAGACGACCGATGGCGCTTTATCGCAAGTTCTGAGCATGACGATATCGAGCATCTCGTGCGGGCCGCAGCCGCTGCTCTGTGCGCCACTGAACCGCTATTGTTTCCATCTGCTTCCGAAGTGACGATCTTGCTCGGCGACGATGCGCGAATTGCCGCGCTCAACGGAAGCTTCCGTAAAAAATTCGCACCGACGAACGTTCTTTCTTTTGCCGCCGAGCCAGCCGCAACAGAGCCCGGTTCCCCGCGTTATCTCGGCGATATCGTCATCGCGCGCGAAACGGTCGAACGTGAGGCACACGAACTCTCAATTCCGGTCGCCCATCATGCCCAGCATCTGGCCATTCACGGATTGCTGCATCTTTTGGGCTTCGATCACCAGACCGACACCGATGCCGAACGGATGGAGGCGGTCGAGACGCGCGTCCTCGCTTCGCTGGGTATATCCGATCCCTACGCCGCAACCGAACCCACCCCGATCGATAGCCAGAAGCCTTGATCGACAGAGTCCATGACCATCCCCCAAAAATCACGCGAAGAAGCGTCGCCGCGCAACACCCCACAGTCGCCAGCGTCGACCGGCAGTGGCGGCTGGTTGAATGCGCTGCGCGCGCGGCTGGGTCTGTCTCAGGGCGTGACGCTCCGCGACACGATCGAAGACGCGCTGAAGGAATCTCTCGACGGAACAACGTTCTCCGCCGCCGAGCGCGAAATGCTTCAGCGCACTCTGCGTTTCGGCACACTGCGCGTCGACGATATCATGGTGCCGCGCTCGGACATCATTGCGCTCGACGAGAGTGATGACGTGCGCACTCTGTTACAGAATTTCGACGACGCAGGCGTCAGCCGCATTCCCGTCTTCCGCGAAACACTCGATGATCCCCGCGGGATGGTCCACATCAAGGATCTGCTGCGCTGGCTGATGGGGGACGCGACTGGCCGCCCCGCAACCGAGGGCCGCGGGCCATCCGCAGCGGGTCGTCCCAAACCGATCGAAGCCATCGGATTTGCGCAACACGAAATCGATCTCGGAAAAGCCGATCTCGCCAAATCGATCGCGTCGACGAAGCTCCGCCGTCCAGTTCTCTTCGTACCTGCGTCGATGCCGGCGACCAATCTGCTCATTCGCATGCAGACCACGCGCATTCACATGGCACTCGTCGTCGACGAATATGGCGGCACCGACGGACTCGTCACCATCGAGGATCTCGTCGAGCAGATCGTCGGCGACATCGAAGACGAGCATGACGAGATCGAGGCCGCCCATATCGTCGTCGACGCCAACCAGGGCGTCACCGCCGCTGCCCGTACTCCGGTCAAGCAACTCGAGGACCGGCTGAACATCAAACTTCTGTCTGCCGAACAGGAGGAGGAAATCGACACCCTTGGCGGTCTCGTCTTCGCGTTGGTCGGCCATGTCCCTGCGCGCGGCGAACTGGTTGCGCACCCGTCCGGCATCGAGTTCGAGGTGCTCGACGCAGACGCCCGCCGGATTAAGCGGCTTCGAGTGCACCGTGCTCGCAAGATTAACCCCGCGACGTCCAACAGCGCCCCGCCCGCGTCGTGATCAAGCGAGCCAGCGCCGTCCATCAGGTGTCTTCCCCACAAAACGTCGCCGTATTTGGCTACGCGGAACGCGTCGCCCGACTGCCCCCTTGGCAGCGTCGCCTCCTGGTGTTCGCAGCCGGCATCGGCTCGGTATTGGCGATGCCGCCGTTTCACTTGTGGCCGGTCCTTTGGCTCACGCTTCCGATCATCTGCCTTGCGGCCGATGCCGAGACCGGATCGTTTAAAACTGCATCGGTATGGTCGCCCTGGCGCCGTTGGCCGGCCGGACGCGCGGCCGAAATCGGTTGGTGGTTCGGGTTCGGCTATCACATCGCCGGATTGTTCTGGATCGGCGAAGCGTTCCTGGTCGAAGCCGAAGTATTTGCCTGGTTGCTGCCGTTTGCGGTCACTCTGCTTCCCGCCGGACTGGCGTTTTTCACAGCGTTCGCAACGGCGTCGATGTATCTCCTCCACAATCTCGACACAGTTGGGCGCATGCTCGCCCTGGCGGTCGGCTTCGGCGTTACCGAGTGGTTGCGCGGACACATCCTGACGGGTTTTCCCTGGAATGTGCTCGGAACGGCCGTCACGTGGCCGCTCCCGCTCATGCAAAGCGCAGCTTACTTCGGCATCTACGGCCTGACGCTGCTGACTGTCCTGATCTTCGCCGGCCCGTTTGCGCTCTTGCGGCAATATCCATCGTGCCGCCGCGGCGTTCTTGCACTCGGTTTTCTGCCCCTGCTCGCAATGTACGTCGTTGGCACCAGTCGGCTTGCCGTGCCGTCGCCGCCCGCGAACCCTAACGCGCCACGAATCCGCGTGGTTCAGGCGTCCGTTCCGCAGCGAGAGCGCCTGCAGCCCCAAAATATACGGCGCATTTTCGACCGGCACCTTGCTTTATCGCTTACCGCACCCAACGGCCAAGTGGACAACGCCGCCGGCATCACCGCTATCGTGTGGCCGGAAGCAGCCATGCCGTTTTTGCCGCTATCGGAGCCGGTCGCGCTCGAAGCGATAGGGGCCCTACTGCCGAAGGGCACTCAGCTGATCTCCGGCGCTTTGCGCCTGGAAACTGATCCTGTCACCCAGGCGCGGAAGGTCTACAATAGCGTCCTGGTCTTCGATGGCGGCAACGGGCCGGCTCGACTTGCCGCAAGTTACGACAAAGCACACCTCGTCCCATTCGGCGAATACCTGCCGCTGCAACCATTGCTCGAGTTGATTGGCCTGCAGCAACTGACCCGCTTGCGCGGAGGCTTTGCCGCTGGCAGCGGCTCACCGGCGCTGGTTGCACTTCCCGGCCTCGGCAATGTGTTGCCGCTGATCTGTTACGAAGTCATTTTTCCGCAGGCGGTCCAAACCGCGCTTCGGCCTGATCTGGTGCTCACCATCACCAATGACGGCTGGTTCGGCAACAGCACTGGCCCACGGCAGCACTATCATCAGGCCCGCATCCGGGCGGTCGAGATGGGCATACCGATGCTGCGTGCTTCCAGTAACGGCATTTCCTCTCTGTTCGACGGCCATGGCCGCGAACTAGGCCGCCTGGAGCTCAACGCTGTCGGCACTCTGGACGTGACGCCGCCACAGGCATTGCGACCTCCGGTATACTCACGTTTCGGAGATTGGATTTTCTTAACGTTGATTGCTGCGACGATGCTGGGTATCGCGTGGCGCACGCTGCCGCAAAAGGGTATTCCGTTTACCGAATAGACACTATGAATCACCGTTTATGTGATGATTCGATGCAATCTGCCTTCGATAGGTTGACGCAAACGACAACCCCCCGTAGGTATTTGCTACGCGAAGGTGCAGGCCACTAAGCACCAGCTTCAAACGCACACACGCGATGGATGACCATGGCTCACGTTCAACCGCTTCCTGAAGACGATCACGAAGAAAAAGGTTCGCGCAAGCCGAACCCGGTCGACATCCACGTCGGCGGTCGCGTCAGGTTCCGTCGCATGTTGCTGGGCATGAGCCAGGAAAAACTGGGCGAGCGCCTCGGTCTTACCTTTCAGCAGGTGCAGAAATACGAAAAGGGCGTCAATCGCATCGGCGCGAGCCGGCTGTTCGACCTGTCGAAGGTGCTGCAAGTGCCTATTCAATTTTTCTATGAAGAAGCGCCGGGGGCAATGGAGCAGTCGGCTTCGGGCCACGGCACCGGCTTCGCTGATCGCAGCGGCGAAAGCTACATTGTCGAGTTCCTCAACACTCGCGATGGCCTGGAATTGAACAAAGCGTTCGTTCGCATCCACGACATCAAGGTTCGCCGTTCCATCGTCGATCTCGTACGCTCGCTCGCGGGTGACGATAAGGAAATAAAATTCGATTGATCGGATAGCGACTTCTTCAGGTCGGTCGAATAAAGGCAGCGCACGTCGCTGCCTTTATTCATTTGTAGAAGTCGCGACCGCGCTTGACCCGCCCCGCAATCCTTGCAAGAACCCGGCGAAAGTTCCCTAACGATCGCGAGGACGGCCGTGACGCGCAAGTCTTATCAGTTCACCAGTGAATCCGTTTCCGAAGGCCATCCCGACAAAGTCGCCGATCAGATCTCCGACGCTATCCTGGATGCGTTGCTCGCCAATGACGCCAAGCTCGGCATTGCCGACAATAGCGCTATCAATACCCGCCTCGGCTGCGAAACGCTCGTCACGACCAACAAGGTCGTGATCGCTGGCGAAGGCCGTGCGCAAGCCCCATTTTTCCGTAAATTTGCCAGCCATCAGTTCGTCGGCCAGAACGAGTGGGTGGTCGACCG
>JANYHG010000108.1 GCA_025359165.1 Hyphomicrobiaceae bacterium | reverse complement strand
GCTGGCAGCGCGAATACCTGCAACAAAACGACGCTGAACGATCTGCCCAAAGGCGCATTCCCGCCTTAAAAGCCCCCGCAAGACCTGCGATGTGACTCAAAGTTAACTTGGCAGTGTAACAGCCGTCGGGTAACCGTGCCCCGCGTACGGAGTACGTTCCTGTTTATTCTGAACTCCAGTTACCGCACTTGCAATCCGCACATCAAGTTTGTGTGGCCCCAGTTTCAAGTCTGAACCGACACGATGTCCATCCCGCAACCCGCCATCAGGCACTCGGCTTACCAGGCATTGGTCTTGTGTGGCAAAGTTGAATGCGACAGTGCCGCTGCGGATTTCAGCAATCAATAACCCCAGAGGTGACATGTTCCGTATTTCCTTCGCCCGGCCGGTTTCGGCCAGATCCGGCCTTTTGGCGGCTGTCGGCTTGACCGCAGTGGCCGTGTCCGCCGCTCTCGCACCCGCGATGGCACAGGACAAACCGCTGGCGACCGTCAACGGCAAGCCACTGGGCGAAACTGATATCAAGCTCGCCGAGACCGAACTCGGCCCCGAGTTGGCTCAGCTTCCCCCCGCATCCCGCCGACGCATTCTGCTGGAATACCTGATCGAGAACCAGGTATTTTCCGATGCCGCCGAGGGCGCCAAGCTGGCCTCCGGCGCAGAGTTCGAAGCCCGGGTTTCCTATTGGCGGCGCCGTGCACTGCGCGACCTCTATTTCGAGAAGTCGATCAAGGGCGCGATCAAGGACGAAGACGCCAAGAAATTCTACGACGAGCAGGTCAAGGCGATGAAGCCGGAAGAAGAAGTCAATGCTCGCCACATCCTGGTCAAGGACGAGGCTAAGGCCAAAGAGATAGCCGACAAACTCGCCAAGGGCGGAGACTTTGCGGCACTTGCCAAGGAAAACTCGGAAGATCCGGGGTCCAAGGAAAACGGTGGCGACCTCGGTTATTTCGGCAAGGGGCAGATGGTACCTGAATTCGAGGCCGCCGCTTTCGCCCTCGAAAAGGGCAAGACTTCTGCGCCCGTGAAGTCGAATTTCGGCTTTCACATCATCAGGGTCGAAGATAAACGTATGCGCCAGGCACCCCCTTTCGACGGCGTGAAGGATCGCATCATCAATTCGCTGCTTCAGAAGAAGGCGCAGACGGTCGGCACCGAGTTGCGCAACGCTGCAAAGGTCGAATATCTCGACCCGGATATCAAGAAAGCGGTCGACGCCGAGAAGGCCGCCGCCGCTGCACCGCCCGCACCCGCTCCCGCAGCGCCGGCCCCTGCGGCCGCGCCTACGGCACCCGCCGCGCCGGCAAAGAAATAAAAAACCAACACGTTCGAGCGTGATAGGCACTCAGCCTGTCGCGCTCTCTTTTCATTACGCAGGTCGATTCCTGTGAGCGGTTTGCGTCAGCGAAGTTTGAGCTCCTCGCGTACCAGTGACACCCAGTAGGCGACGCCGATCGGGATGATGTCGTCGTTGAAGTCGTAACGCGGTGTATGGAGGCCGTGGTAACTACCGTCGGACGCAACGCCATTCCCGATGAAGATGAACGCGCCCGGCTTTTTCTGCAGCATGTACGCGAAATCTTCCCCACCCGTGACTGCCTGCTTGTCGGCATCGACGGCGTCTGTGCCAACCAGAGCCGATGCGGCGGCCACCGCGACATCGGTCTGAGCATCGTGGTTTATGAGCGGGTCTGCCATCCAGTCGATCCGCACCTTGACGCCGGCTCCATGCATTTCGGCGCAGTGTTTGGCGAGTTGGCGCATGCGCGTCTCGATGATTGTCTTGACCTCGGGATTGAAGTAGCGGGCAGTGCCGCCGACGACGATCTCTGCCGGCATGACGTTGCCGGACTCGGTCGCTCCGCCTTGAATGTAGCCGACGCTGATGACAGAGGTGTCGAGCGGCGGCACGTTGCGACCGACGATCGTCTGCAGACCCAAGACAAAATGTGCTTGTACGATGCTGAGGTCTGCAGCCAGATGTGGCGAGCTGCCGCCGTGCGCCCCTTTGCCGGTGAAAGTCACCTCCCACATGCAGCCGCCTGCCATGAAGGCACCCTTCCGGATCGCAAATTTGCCGACTGGAAGTCCTGGTCCGTTGTGCATCCCATAGATGGCATCACAGGGAAAACGCTCGAACAATCCATCCGCCAGCATTGCCAACGCCCCGCCGCGCCCCTCTTCGGCGGGTTGGAAAATAAGCTGTACGGTGCCGCTGAAGTCGCGGTGCCTGGCGAGGTGTTGGGCCGCACCCAAGAGCATGGTTGTATGGCCGTCGTGTCCGCAGGCATGCATACGCCCTGCCGATTTGGAGGCATATGGCAACGCTGTCTGTTCGACGATGGCGAGCGCGTCCATGTCCGCGCGGAGGCCAATCGTTCGCTGGCCAGGACCGGAGCCTTTTATCGTACCCACGACACCTGTGCCGCCGACGCCGACGGTCGTTTCTATCCCCCATCCGCGCAGCTTCTCGGCGACCAACGCCGCCGTGCGATGCTCTTCCAGTCCTAGTTCGGGATGGGCATGGATATCCCGCCTGATGATAACGAGCCCCGGCGCGCTTGCTGAGATGTCGTCGATGACGGCGGTATCCAAAGCGGTATTGTCAAACATCGACAAACTCCTTCCAGGGTTCGGGCTTTACGAGCAGCATTTTGTATAGCCCGCTTAAATGATCGGCAACGTGCGCTGCTACTTTTGTGTCGAACGACGTTGACAGGTGCGGTGCAGGCTGATCTCTTCCGCGAGTATAAGGTCGTCGATCGTGCAGTCGACGCCGGCAATTTCGGGAGAGAACATGTCCGACAAATACGAGCATCAGCTACGTAAAATGATCAGTGCGGTCGGCGAAGGTCGCCTGTCGCGCCGTAATTTCGTGCGCAAAATGATCGCTGTCGGGCTCACGGCACCGATCGCGTCCCAGTTGCTGACGAATTCAGGCATTGCGGTTGCGCAGACGCCGTTCAAGTACGCGCCGACGAAACGCGGCGGGGGCGGGGCGTTGAAACTTCTATATTGGCAGGGCCCGACGCTCCTTAATCCACACTTCGCAACAGGCTCGAAAGACCAAGAAGGTTCGCGCGTTTTCTACGAGCCGCTCGCGAGCTGGGATGGCGAAGGTAACCTGCAGGCTTTTTTGGCGGCCGAGATCCCCTCGAAAGAAAACGGCGGCGTCGCGGCCGACAACATGTCCGTGACCTGGAAGTTGAAGCAGGGCGTCAAATGGCATGACGGCAAGCCGTTCACTGCTGACGACGTCGTGTTTAATTGGGAGTACGTCAACGACCCAGCGACGGCCGCCGTTTCGGTGGGTCTTTACAAAGACTGCACGGTGGAAAAGATCGACACGCATACCATCAAGGTCGTGTTCAAAAAACCGACACCGTTCTGGGCCTCGGCCTTCGTCGGCTTCTACGGGCAGATCATTCCAAAGCATTTGTTCGAAGACTTCCGCGGCGCAAAATCGCGGGAAGCGCCGACGAACCTGAAGCCGGTTGGAACCGGAGCTTTCAAATACGTCGACTTCAAACCGGGCGACATTCTGAAGGCCGAGCTCAATCCAGACTATCATCAGCAAAATAAACCACATTTCGACACGCTGGAAATCAAGGGCGGCGGCGACGCGGTCTCGGCGGCGCGCGCCGTGCTGCAGACCGGAGAATACGACTTCGCCTGGAACATGCAGGTCGAGGACGAGATCCTGCTCAAACTGGAACAGGGCGGCAAGGGGCGCGTCGACATCGTTCAGGGCGGCAACGTCGAATTCATCGCCATCAACAATACAGACCCGAATGTCGAAGTCGACGGCGAGCGCTCGAGCCTCAAGACGACGCATCCCACGCTTTCCGACAAGGCGGTCCGCCAAGCACTCAACCTCCTGGTCGATCGCAACTCCGTAGAAAAGTTCATCTACGGCCGCACGGGAAAAGCGACAGCTGCGTTCGTCAACAACCCCGTCCGCTTCCGATCGGCCAAAACCTTCGAATTCAACATCGAGAAAGCCAACGACATTCTTGAAAAAGCTGGCTGGGTGAAAGGAGCCGACGGCATCCGCGCCAAGGATGGCAAGAAGCTGAAATTCCTGTTCCAAACCTCGATCAACGCACCACGGCAGAAAACGCAGGCGATCATCAAGCAGGCCTGCCAGAAAGCCGGTATCGATCTGGAATTGAAGTCGATCGTCGCCTCGGTGTTCTTCTCGTCCGACGTCGCCAACCCCGACACCTATCCGCATTTCTATGCCGATCTGGAGATGTTCACGACGACACAAGGTCAGCCCGACCCCGAAGAGTTTCTCAGGCAGTTCCTGACGGCAGAAGCGGCAACGAAAGATAACAAGTGGCAGGGCCGCAATCTGACACGCTATCGCAACCCGGCCTTTGACGAAGCCCTGAAGGCTGCTTCCAGCGAACTCGATCCCGTCAAACGCGCTGCGCTGTTGATCAAGTGCAACGACATTGTGATCGACGACATCACCGTCATCCCGGTGCTCGCACGGCCTGCGGTCGAAGCAGTGGCCAACAACTTGCGCTGCCAGCTGTCGAGCTGGGACGTGCTGAACTACGACAACGCGAGCTGGTATCGCGAGGCGTGAGGCCGGATTGATACGGCAGGTCAGGGAGAGCGTATGAAGGGTCGGGATCGCGCATAATGTGGAACTACCTGCTGCGGCGCATCTTGATTGCGATCCCGAGCCTCATGGGCATCAGCCTTGTCTTGTTTATTGTCCTGGCGCTCGCGCCAGGAGACCCGTTCAGTGAACTCACGACCAATCCGAACGTGCCGCCGGAAGTCGCGGCGTCTTTGCGCGCCAAATTCGGCCTGGATGACCCAATACTTGTGCGCTACTGGCGCTGGTTGCTCGCCATGATCCACGGCGACTGGGGCTTCTCGTTCGCGAGCCGCGTCAATGTCGATCAACTGATCCTGCAGCGGCTGCCGGCGACACTGTTTGTCGTCGGTGCGTCGCAGCTGCTTGCGCTGGCGATCGCCATACCGGTCGGTGTCATCGCAGCTTCGCGTCCGTACTCGCTGTTCGACCAAGTCGCCAACACGTTTGCTTTTGTTGGCTTCTCACTGCCCACGTTCTTCACCGGACTGGTGCTGATACTGGTGTTTTCGGTGCAGCTCGACTGGTTGCCGTTCGTGTTCCGCAGCGATATCGCCGCGACCGGCTGGCGCTGGTACTGGGAGAACGTCCGGCAAGCGATCATGCCTGTAAGCGTGCTGGCGCTGTTCCAGGCGTCGTCGATGACACGCTTCGTCCGCTCTGCAGTCCTCGACGTGATCCGGCTGGACTACGTCACGACTGCGCGCGCGAAGGGGCTCGGCGAAGGCGTCGTGATCCGCAAGCACGTGGTCCGAAATGCACTGATTCCGGTCGTCACGTTGGTCGCCTTGCAGATGCCTGCTGTGTTCGGCGGCGCGATCGTGACCGAGCAGATCTTCCGAGTTCCCGGCATCGGTTCGCTGCTGATCACCGCCATCCTCGCCAACGATACGCCTGTCGTGATGTCGGTGACGTTCGTGTTCGCCTGCCTCGTGGTCCTCTCCAACCTGATTGCTGATATCCTGTATGGCTGGCTCGATCCCCGCATCAAATTCAACTGAGGCAGCGCCCGCTGTGGCCAGTCAACGCGTATTTTCGCCGTGGCGAGAAGCATGGCGGCGATTCCGTCGGCATCGACTGGCTGTCTTCAGTCTGGTCCTGCTGGCGGCCATCGTTTTCGCCGTACTGTTCGGCAAATGGTTGTGGCCGGTCGCCATCGACGAAATCGACTTCACGGCACGTTTGGCGAGGCCATCCTTGGCGCACCCGTTCGGCACAGACGATCTCGGGCAAGACCTGCTCGCGCGCATGATCTACGGTGGGCGCATCTCGCTGGCCGTCGGCCTGGCCGCCATGCTCGTCGCCCTCAGCGTCGGCACATTGGTCGGTGCCATCGCAGGCATGAGCCGCAGCTGGATATCCGGTGGATTGATGTGGCTGACGGACTTGTTCCTGTCGCTGCCATCGCTGCCACTTCTCCTGCTGATCATCTATCTGTTTCGTGAGCAGTTGAAGGCGGTGTTCGGGCTCGAACTCGGCATCTTCATCATGATCGTCGCAGTCATCGGCGGTCTCAGGTGGATGCCGGTGGCGCGACTGGTGCGCGCGCAATTCCTGTCGCTCCGTGAAAAGGAATTCGTCGAAGCTGCACGCGCGCTCGGCGCATCGCGTTTTCGTCAGGTCACCCGACATATCTTGCCGAATGCCCTGGGGCCGGTCATCGTCGCCGGCACGATCGATGTCGCAGCAGCGATCATTCAAGAGTCGACGCTCTCCTTCCTCGGCCTCGGCTTTCCACCAGATGTGCCGACCTGGGGCCGGCTGCTCTACGACGCCAAGGATTATCTCGATTTTGCCCCGCATTTCGCGCTGATCCCGGGTGCCGCGATTTTTTTGACTGTTCTTTCGATCAACTTCATCGGCGATGGCCTGAGGGACGCTCTCGACCCGCGTCGCGTGCAGTAATGACCGAGCTCCAAGCTTCCCAACCGCTGCTCGATATCCAGGGCCTGAAAACGCACTTCGCCACCGACGATGGCATGGTGCGCGCTGTCGACGGCGTGGACATCGCCATTCATCGCGGCCAAACTGTAGGCATCGTCGGCGAATCCGGCTGCGGCAAGACCGTGACGGCCATGTCGATCCTCAAGCTGATCGCCATGCCCCCCGGTCGCATCGTCGAAGGGAAAATTCTCTGGCAAGGCCGCGACCTCGTTCCGCTCACCGGCCCGCAACTCGACGAGATCAGGTCGAAAGAAATCGCCATCATCTTCCAGGAACCGATGACGTCGTTGAACCCGGTGTACTCCATCGGCGATCAGATCGGCGAGGTCCTGCGCCGTCACGAGGGGATGTCGAAATCGCAGGCGCGGGACCGCACGATCGAGCTGTTGTCACTCGTCCAGATCTCCAATCCCAAGAAGCGCGTGGCCGACTACCCGCATCAATTTTCCGGCGGAATGCGGCAGCGGGTGATGATCGCCATGGCGCTGGCGTGCAATCCGAAACTGCTGATTGCCGATGAGCCGACGACGGCGTTGGACGTCACGATCCAGGCGCAGATTCTGGAACTGATGGCCGAACTCAAATCGCGGCTCGGGATGGCGATCATGCTGATTACTCATGCCATGGGCGTGGTCGCCGAATCGACAGAACGCGTGGTCGTCATGTACGCGGGCAAAGTGGTCGAGGAAGCCGACGTGGAGCAACTGTTCGGCAATCCGCGACATCCCTACACACAAGGCTTGATCCGCTCTATTCCGCGCCTGGACCGCGCGGGCGAGAAGAAAACACGGCTTGAAGCCATAGGGGGCACGGTGCCGAGCCTCCTGTCACCGCCACCGGGCTGCAGGTTTGCGCCACGTTGCAAATTCGCCATGCCTGAATGCGTCGTTGCACAGCCGCCGCTGCGTGAAATCGAACCAGGCCACAAGGTGGCATGCATCCTATGAACGAAGTCAATGACCACCCCAGCACCGCCACGGCGACCGTGATGCCACCGGCCGCCAAAGCAGGACCGTTGTTGCGCGTCGAAAAACTAGTCAAAAAATTTCCCATCACGGGCGGTGTTCTACAGCGGCAAGTGGGTGCAGTGCATGCTGTCGATGGCGTGAGCTTTGAAATTCAGCCGGGCGAGACACTCGGCCTGGTCGGCGAATCCGGTTGCGGCAAGTCGACGACGGGCCGCTGCATTTTGCGGCTGATCGAGCCGACCTCGGGTGAAATCTGGTTCGAAGGACGTGAGGTCACGAAGCTCGATCGTTACGAGTTCAAGTCGCTGTGCCGGGACATGCAGATCATCTTCCAGGATCCGTTCGCCTCGCTCAATCCGCGTATGACGGTGGCCGGTATCATCGGCGAAGCGCTGACGATCCACGGCCTCGGCAAATCGAAAGCCGATCGTGAAGCGCGAATAGTGCAATTGCTCGAAACCGTCGGCCTCAAGGCCGATCAGATGCGCCGCTTCCCGCACGAATTCTCTGGCGGTCAGCGTCAGCGTATCGGCATTGCGCGCGCACTCGCAGTCGAGCCGAAACTGATCGTGTGCGACGAACCGGTATCGGCGCTCGATGTTTCGATCCAGGCGCAGGTCATCAACCTGCTCGAAGACCTGCAGGAGAAATTCAACCTCACCTACCTGTTCATCGCGCACGATCTCTCGGTGGTCGAGCACATCTCGACACGCGTGGCCGTTATGTATCTCGGGCGCATCGTGGAAATCGCCAGCGCCCACGACCTCTACGCCAACCCCAAGCATCCCTACACCGAAGCGCTGCTGTCGGCGGTGCCGATTCCCGACCC
>JANYHG010000107.1 GCA_025359165.1 Hyphomicrobiaceae bacterium | reverse complement strand
CTCCCGCCAGCAGCACCAACGCGACGAGCGTCAGCAGCGCGAGCCGCGCAGAATTCAGCTTGGACGACGCCGGAGTTCGCATGATTGAACTTTTTGCATGATCTGGCCTCACGCGCTAGTCGCGCTCCGGCCGGGGCGGGCTACCGCCCGACGCCGGTCGGCTACGTGCACCCAAGGTGCAGGTGGACTTGGCCCGGTTCGCGCTCCGGCCGGGGCGGGCTACCGCCCGACGCCGGTCGGCTACGTGCACCCAAGGTGCAGGTGGACGTGGCCACAGCCAGTTCGGGGGAATATGACGGAGAGCAATCAAGTGGACTTGGCCCCAGCCAGTTCGGGGAACATGGTTGAGTGCGACTAGCGGGTGGGGCCCGAACAATGCTACGGCAGCCGAAAAGCGGGGTCGACAGAACATGGCCAACTTCGATTGCACCAAATGTCCGGGGTTCTGCTGCTCGTATCCGGTGATTCCTATCAACCGTCGCGATGTCGAGCGGCTGGCGAAGCATTTCGATCTGGACTTCGACACCGCCAAAGAGCGGTTCACCAAAGCCGCGCACGGGCGCAAGTTCTGCCTGCGCCGCAAGACCGACGAACATTTCGGACGGATCTGCAAATTCTTCGACACCAAGGCGCGGCGTTGCACGGTGTACGAAGCGCGACCCTCGACGTGTCGTGAATACCCCACCAAAAACCGCTGCGGTTACTACGATTTCCTCAAGTTCGAACGCGAGCAACAAGGCGACAAGGCCTGGATCGCCCGCACTGATACCGGCGAATGGCGCTGAGGATCAGCGGCGACGAAAACGGTGCCTGAAAAACGCGGAACCGACCACATAAATTGCGCCAGGAAATCGTAAGACTTCGCTCAGTAATGCCGACTTTTGTTGCGTTTTTGTGAATTTTCCCCTTTTACAAACCGCTGGTCTCGTGTCAGTCTGTGGCTCTCTTCAACGCAAACGGAGGGCACGATGGCGCTCAACGCACATCTGGCTGAGTTGTCCGAGAAGCATAAGCTTCTGGAGCGTAGGATCGAGCAAGAAATGTCGCGCCCCGCGCGCGACGACGTCCGGTTGAGACGTCTGAAAAGTGAAAAACTGAAACTCAAAGATCAGATGGCGCGACTGCAAGACACGCGTCACTGACTTGGCGTGAGCGTTCTGTGTGTGCGTTCTGTCGTGCCGTCGTCCGTCCGGACTCCGCTGAGCGAAGTCTTGGTGGTGTTCGAATGGTCAAGAGAAAGGCGTTCATGCGATCTTGCGTGAATGCAGACTTCAGCGCTTGAACGCCGACGTCAATGGTTGAACGCCGACATGATTGGCGTTCAACCATTTTGCGGAGCGTAGCTTTCCGTGGCGGACGGATCACAAGCTCATGATTGTCTGTGCATGCGGGCGCGACGGATGTTCCAGTCCGCATAATCCCGTTCGCAAACCGCCGTTCGCAAACCGCCGTTCGCAAACTCGCGTTCGCAAGCAATGTCGGTTGCGTGACGGCGCTGCGGGTTGTCGACGGCGTGCCATGGTTGGCATGACGCACTTGCGGGTGCCTGTGGCGGTGTAAGTCGCTCACGTCGCTTGCGTAAAGCCTTCCTCGCGAAGGTGATCAGTTGCATCGATGCGACGACGCTGCTCGATCCGGCGTCGATGCAGCAGTGTCCGTGTTCCCTAGATGGCGTTGCGATGCTAAGCACCGCGCGTCGTCTGACCGACTTTTGGGGGAACATCGCGATGGCTTCGGGTTGCAGCAACGGACTGGATGTCGGCTTCGTCAGCCTCGGCTATGGAAAGGTCGCGGTGCTCGGCGTGGTGCAAGGCGTCACCGAATTGCTGCCGATTTCATCGACGGCGCACATGCGGATCGTTCCGGCTCTGCTTGGTTGGAAAGATCCAGGGTCGGCGTTTTCGGCAGCGATGCAGCTTGCCGCGTTGGCAGCCGTCGTCAGTTATTTCTGGGCCGACGTGCGCCAACTCGTCGTCGGCTCACTGGGCGCGGTCGTCAGACGCGACTTTGCCGACAAAGATTTCAAGTTCGCCGTCGCCATTGTGCTGGCGACGATTCCCATCGCCATCCTCGGCCTGACGCTCGCGCCCATCCTCAACGCCTGCGGCTCGCCGTTACGGAGCCTGAACGTCATCGGGGGTTCGTGTATCGTGATGGCCATTCTGCTGGCGCTGGCGGAGGTCCTCGCACGCCATCGGCGCGTGGTGGAACAGGCGACGTGGTGGGATGCGATCGTCGTCGGCTTCTGCCAGGCGGGCGCGTTGATCCCCGGCGTGTCGCGCTCGGGCTCGTCGCTAACGGCGGCGCTGTTCCTCGGCTTTACGCGCCAGGACGCCGCCCGCTATTCGTTCCTGCTCGGTTTGCCTGCGATAACCCTCGCCGGCCTGAAGGAATTGTGGGAGCTGCGGCACGCAGCCCTCGGGGTCGAAGGCTGGTCGATCCTCGGCCTCGGCCTGCTGGTGGCGAGCCTTTCGGCCTTCATTGCGATCTGGGGCCTGATGCGTGTCATGGAACGCTTCTCGGCATGGCCCTTCGTCATCTACCGGGCCGCTCTTGGTGCCTTCCTGCTGACGGCGGTCGCGCTCGGTATCCTGGTTAACTGAGTACCGATTTTGAAATTTTGCGGTTTGCAGGCAATATGAGCTCTGCTGTGGCCGTGCCTTCGAGATGGTGCCGCAGCCATACCTAATGGCGCGAGTGCTCCCCCCATGCCGCGACAACGCTCGAAAAGAGCCGTGAAACCGCAAATTCTGCGGCGTGCCGCAGGTGCGCGTAAAATCGCGCGCGCGCCAAAACCTGAAAAGCTGAAGCGCCTGAAGCGTGACCAAGCCTTGACCGTGGCGGTGCCGAGTTTGACGCGTCGGGCAATCGATGCGCTACACGAAGCGTGGGCGTCGGCACACAGCGATCCTGGCCACCGGCACGTGCACAAATTGCGCGTCGCAATCCGCGAACTGCGCGTGCTGCTGCAGGTGTTCGCCAAGCTGGCACCCGAAGGCAGTCTGGACGACACCCGCTCCGCACTTAAATCACTGGCCGCGGCAGTCGGCGAACAACGCGATCTGGACGTCCTTATCGACACACTGGTCCGACCGATGCAGTCGAAACCGCCGAACCACGACATCGATGCGCTGCTGGAGGCGCTGGTCGAGATGCGTGACGACAAGCGATCGAGTACCATCGCCGCCCTCGAAAGCACCAGTGCACAGGCCCTCCGGAGCCGACTCGAAGAGCTGCCCGCACGGCTGAAATCCTTTGCTGCAACGACGCAGCGACATGCGGACATCGATACCTTCGCGCGGCACGATTTGAAAAAGCGCTGGCGGAAGCTGACGGCTGCCGCAGCCGGTCTCGATGCCGTCGACGATCTCGATCCCGCCGCTTTGCACGAACTGCGCAAAACGCTGAAGAAGATGCGTTACGCCTTCGGACACTTCGCACCCTTGTGGGACAAGAAAGATCGGCGCGCGTTCTGGGCCGCACTGAAGCGCCTGCAGCTTGCGCTCGGCTATTGCAACGACGTCGAAACCGCTCGCGTACTCGGAGCGAAATGGACGGCGCACGACGTGCACCCCGAGTTGCACTTCGCACTCGGTTACGTGCTCGGCGTCCACACGCAACGGGCGGTGCGCAAGCGGCGCTCATTGCGCAAGGATTGGAAACGGCTCGATGGCACCAAGATCGGCCGCGCCCTTGGGTAGGTCTCAGTCTGTTGCATCACCGTCGGAGGTCATCCGCATCAGCCCGTTACTTAGCCCCATCTTTCGCGGGCGGAGGGAACCGGACTGAAAGATCGGGTATCGGCGGGTAGGCTACGTCTGCTTGTGCGCGATCAGAATGAGTTCGGTCAGCACGAAGCCGCGCTTGCCCTGAATATGCGTCGGCTGCAGGAATGCCGACAGCGCGGGACTTGCCGCGTCAAGCATGGCCGCCAGTTTCGGCACCGTTGCGGGCGGCACCGCCATCGTCTTGCACCATGTGTCGAAGTCCATCGCTTTCGGGCAGTGCTCGACGTGAGACAGGTTGAGGCCCGAACGCACGACCACATCGCGCCAACAGGCTGTCGACCACGCGCGACCGTGGCTCGGATCGCGGAGCTTTTCAAAGCTGTTGTAGATCGCTCCGGCTTCGGCCAGGTCGCTGGGCGCAAACCCTGGCATCGTCTCGGCATCGGGTGTCACGTTGTCGACGAGTGCAAACGTACCGCCCGGCTTCAACACTCGCGCCACCTCGGCGACGAACCGGGGAATATCCGGGAAATGATGCGGCGCGATGCGGCACGTGACGAGGTCGAAGCGTGCGTCTGCGAACGGCAACTGCTCGGCGTCGGCGGCGGCGGTCGTGACGTTTTGCAGCCCACGTTCGGCTGCGAGTTTGGCCGCTTCCACAAGCATTTGCGGCGTCAAATCGGAGGCGATCACATCTTTGACGTGCGGCGCGAACGTGAGGGCGGTATGCCCCGCGCCAGTCGCGATATCGAGCGCCGACCACGTGCGCTTTGGTGCGACGAGGTCGACGAGCCGTTGCAAGCTCGCGCCCTTGGCGTGAACGGCGCTGCTGGAATATTTGCTGGCGTTGGCGCCGAATTGCGATTGCACCAGTGATTTTGCGTCGTCGGACATGGCCGCACTCCTTCGAACCTTAAACTAACCGAGTATCGCGTACGTGCCGGTTGCGAAGGCCGCAGGCTTGCCGCTGCCGGCTTCGGAAATCTCGACGGAGCAGAACGCCAGCGAGCGGCCGAGGCGTTTGACTTTCGCCTGCAGGATCGCATCGGCCCCGGTGATCGGCCGCATGTAGTTGACGTTCATGTCGACTGTCGTGCACGGATTGAGGACGCCGCCCATCGCTGCAGACAGCGCCAGCACCATCGCGGTATCGGCACCCGACGCCAAGGTCTGTCCGGACATGATGCCACCGACGCGGCAGAGTTGGGCCGAGAATGGAATGCGCAAGCGCGCGGTATCGGCACCCACCTCGTCGACCGTAATCCCGCAAGCGAGAACCCACGGCGCGAAATTGTCGGCGAGAATGGCATTGGCGGCGGCAACAGTGAATTCGAGGCTCTTCATTCAAACGACTTTCCGAAAATGTTCCACAATTTGGCCAGCCATCATCGCGCGTGCTGAAGCAGGCATGCAGTCAATTCCCCGTGACCATCTCAGTACGCCCGATACTGGAACGAGTGAACGGACAATTTCCAGTGCTTTGTGCCAGTCGGCAACGCAGCGGCGGCGCTGCCAAACGCTGACATGGTCTTCGATCAGTTGCCTGAACCAGGGATCGTTGTCGGCGATCTTATGGCGTCCGGCGACGTCGTCGAGGCACATGACAAGTCCATGCAACGGCGTTGTCCAGCAGGCGTCGCCCCAATCGGCGATGCGCGGCGCGCCTTCGGCTGAGATCATGATGTTGCTGATATGCAGATCGCCATGCTCGAGCGTCAGCGGCAGATTTAGTTCCGCGAGATCGCGACAAAGTTGATCGACGCGTCGAAGCGCGTGGCTCCTCCGGGCGAAATCATCCACGCTCGCCCCACCAGCGCGCAACAGGTCATCGTCGGCGACAGCGGCTCGAAAGGATTGCGTCATGGCGGCCGGGCGTCTGTCTTCGAGCATGCCAGCAAACGGCGGGGCGTCGCGGTCCTGACAGGCGACCTGAAGGCGCGCATACGCCAGCAGGATCGCGCGCACCTGGGCGCGGCCATTTTCCGGATCGTCGAACATGACGTCGTGAAGCATGCAGCCGGCGTCGCGCGTCAACACCCAGCCCTGTGTGGTATCGGCGGCGACCAACGTGACGATGGACGCAGGCCGCCAGGCGCACAAGGCCGCGAGAAGCGGGGCCTCGACGGCAAATCCTGGCGCGGCCTCTTTCAGGTAGTAACGACCGCTGGGCGTCTCGAGCTTCCAAACCGCCGACCAAGCGCGGCGCTTCACCAGAGATGTCACGAACGGACCGGTGACGCCGATGGCGTCGAGTTGGTGCCGCCCCCACGCGACGCAGTCGGCGTGCATGGCGTTTCCGCGATTACTTCGGGTGTCGCTCACGCGGCGAACCCGGCTCAGCCTTCGGCGTTTCGCTGGCGTCGTAGCGGTGCAGGTCGAGCCCGTTCTTGAGCAGCCAGGCCTTGGCGATGTCCATCTCCGGCATCGTCTTGCGCACCAGCGCCCAGAAGCGAGGGCCGTGGTTCATTTCACCGAGATGGGCAACTTCGTGGGCGGCGACATAATCGAGCACGATCGGTGGTGCCAGGATCAGCCGCCAGGAGAACGACAGCATGCCCGACGTCGAGCACGAGCCCCAGCGACTGCCTTGATCGCGCACAGACAAACGCCGCGCGCGCAAGCCGAGGCGTTTGGCATGAAACGCAACGCGCGCTTCGAGATCGCGCTTTGCCTCGGCATACAGCCAATCGCGCAGACGGCGCGCCGCATTTTCGGGCGCTCCTTTCACCGCCAGCACCGGCATACCCGACCCCAGTTCCTCGAACGAAACGACCGAGCCACGCGCACGCGGTCCCACAAACTGTACGATATGATCCGCTCCGCGCAGCGGCATGATTGCGCCGTCTTCAAAAGGAATTGGATGTGGCAACGCATGCAGACGCGTGCGCACCCAGTCGATGTGGCGATAAACGAATTTTCCGGCTTCATCGATTTTGCATCGCAAGGGCACGGTCACCACCACGCAGCGCTTGGTTTGATTGATGCGCAACGTCAGCCGCCGCGCCGATCTGTGCCGGCGCAATTCGACGGGGACTTCAAGACCTGTGATCGCAAGCGCGATACTCCGCGATGCCGACGGCGTCTTGGACTTCACTTTCTTGCTGACTTTAGGTTCGACCGCCGCCGCACGGGTCGCTTGTTTTGCCTTCGGCATGCCCATCCCTCTCGTCATGCTGCGGTTCGTCAAGCGAACCGACGTGCCGGACTTCGCGGCGCATTTGAATCTACTACGACCTGGCCGCAGCACGGATAAAAATCGACGCTTGAACTTCGTCGCGACCGCGATGCAAAACCTGCAGCCTCAGGGGGCGTTATAGCGTGCCTCCATACACACGCAGATAGCTGCGGAATAAGGCGAGGCGCGTCACAATCATATTTTTCAAGCGATGCCGCATGCGAATGTGTGCGCACGTGTCACCACCAGACATCAGTCCCATCAAGACGTCGATTGCCAGCTGCGTTTGCAGACACGGTCCACTCCGACAGACCGGAGCGAATCCTCACGTATCCCAAGGCTAAAATTGCCGCCCCGTCTGCGCAACTGCATCGCGGCACCTTTGACACAGAACGCTGCCGAGAGGATTGCGCACGCGATCAAATATTGTTCGCAATGTTGCAGTGGCTCCTGACATGGAGTCCGAACATGGGCTCCCGCTCACTTCGGGCGATGGATTGATCGGCGATAGCGCCGATCACAACTTATCCTCTCAACGGAAAATTAGCGTTTCTATCTTAGATTGTAGTTATTGCAAACGACCACCTGAAAGGAGAGCAACCGGTCACCGTCAGCGATTGCCGACTTCATTGGCACCGATCTTCATTCCGGACGCTCCGACGTGACGCACGAACTTACGAAGCCGCCGCTTCCGCGCAGGTCATCCGCCCGTTTTCCCAACGGCGGGCAAAACCAGCGTACCGTGTGACCACGTCTCGTCCGAGGACGGCTGTTCCCCCGCAGTCTTGTCCAGCGCGCCACCCTTGCCGCCCCTGCGGGGGTGGCGCGTCTCGTTTTACACAGCGCGCGGCCTTGACGGTCGGAGGGCCGGAGGTGACGGTAGCCGCCGGTCGAAATCGGAATGGGCGGACACCATGGCAGCACACCAAACAATCGCATTCATCGGACTTGGTTCGATGGGCAGTGCCATGGCCGCAACGTTGATCAAGCACCAGCATCGCGTCGTGGGCTACGACCTCGATCCGGCAGCACGAGCAAGACTGACCGCCGCCGGTGGTCACGCTGCAGCAAGCGTCGGCGAGGCGGCACGCGGCGCGGACGCGTTGATCGTCATGACCGTCACCGTCGATCAAGCCGAGGATGTCATCTTTGCCAAAGGCGGTCTGGCGGCATTGTCTTCCGACGCGGTGGTCATCGTCATGGCCACGTGCGCGCCCGCCCGGATCGCAGATTTGGCCAGACGGGTCACCGACAGCGGACGCGGCTTTATCGATGCGCCTGTCTCCGGCGGCGTTGTGGGGGCGGACAGCGGCTCGCTCAGCATCATGGCCGCAGCGCCAAGGTCGACCTTCGACCGATATGAGGGCCTGTTGCGCACGATGGGTTCGGGCCTCGTGTACGTCGGCGAGACCCCCGGCCAAGGTGCAGCGATGAAAATCGTCAACCAGTTGCTGTGCGGCGTGCATATCGCGGTCGCGGCCGAAGGCCTGGCGTTCGCCGAACGGCAAGGCATCGACCCGGCGCTCGCGCTGGAAATCCTGTCGGGCAGCGCGGCATCGAGTTGGATGCTGAAAAATCGCGGGCCGCGCATGGTCGGTGCCGATCCAGCCGTTACCAGCACTGTCGACATTTTCGTGAAGGACCTGGGGCTGGTTCTCGATGCGGGCCGCACGGCAAAAATGGGCTTACCGTTGGCCGCGCTGGCACATCAGGCGTTTCTGTCGGCATCGGGCATGGGGCTTGGCACCCGAGACGACAGTCAGGTGATCGCCACGCACCGTGCGCTGACTGGCAAAAAATCGACTGTTGACGGGACCGTTTGAATTTTAACCGGCATCGGTGCAAGCTCGTATCAGTGACTGCGACCGATTGCGGGGCGTGCGGGCATGACGAGTGTGTGGCGTCGAAATTTCCGGCTGTTTCAGATGGCCGGACTGGCAGCGTTGATTGGGGACGTGTCGGCGCTGTCGCCTGCGGCGGCGGCACCGGTGAACCGTTGTCTTGCGGTTGCGGGCATGCCGCCCAAAGTTCAGAAGGTGGCACTCGGATCAGCAGCACTGGCGTCGACCGAGGTTCGGCTCACGTTTACCGGTCATGCGACGTTCCTGATCGAGAGCGCCGGCGGCGTGCGCATCGTCACCGACTATAACGATTATGTGCGGCCCACCGTCGTGCCCGATATCGCCACGATGAACCACGCGCACTCCAGCCATTTCACCGATTTCCCCGATCCAAAGATCGGTCGCGTGCTGCGCGGATGGAACCCGGAGGGTGGTCCCGCCCGACACGACCTCGAATTCAGGGATGTGCACGTTCGCAACGTGCCGACCAACATTCGCGACTGGAGCGGCGGTGGTGCGTCCGGTGCCGGCGGTTATGGAAACTCGATTTTCATTTTCGAGATTGCGGGACTGTGCATCGGCCACCTGGGCCACCTGCATCACACGCTGTCACCGGAGCAACTCGCCGCGATCGGTCAACTCGACGTGGTCATGGTGCCGGTCGACGGTGGCTACACCATGGATATCGCCGGCATGATCGAGGTCATCAAGGCCTTGCGCGCGCGGCTGATCCTGCCCATGCACTATTTCAATCAGAATACTTTAAGCCGCTTCCTCGATCGCATCAAAGCGGATTTTCCGGTGGAGATGTCGCCCAGCGCGGAAATCGTCGTCAGCGCGAAGTCGCTGCCACACGAGGCCACCGTACTGGTCCTACCGGGCAACTAGGCGAACGAACCCGCGTAACGCGTGAGCGTCACGTCACGTCGGGAGATCGGTTGTGCACGCGGCACATGGACATCGGTCAGAGTGCTTTATGTCGACCAGGGGGATTCAAACGACCACATTTGCAAAAATCACCCCACACTTGCTCGTGGCAGGCATGGAGCGATTGAGCGCCAGAAGCCCGACACCCCACAGGTCGGGAGCACGTCGTCACCCGCGCTCGTCGGTCGCAAACCGATGCGATAGGCAAGTAACGTGAGGTGAGCCGCATCACCCGGACCAGAACAGGTCCCTCTCGCCTAGCTGCGCCTACTCCTATTAAGAGCAGCCGCCCGCGCGCGCGATCCGTGGAGGCGCGCAGACACATTTTTTTGCTCTTACGCTCCACGTCAAATTACCTGGGCAGTCCTTGGTAACGACCGACGCCGACTTTGAGATTTGGCCAGGGTACTTCTGTTTCGGGCTGGGGCATTGGTTACCAGCCGTCACCGTCGTTCCGTCTGCGCAAACCGTCTGGTAGTTGCCGACACCTATGCCGATCGATCCTTGCGCAAATGCAACGCTCGCACTTGAAGCGAGCAGGGTACCGACCAACGCTGATGCTAAGATTTTCATTGATTGACCCGCGTGTGTGTTTCGACAAGTCGTGAATAACGCGCATGACAGCGTCATCATCCACCTCGCCTCGAACAACATCTGACAGCAAATTGTAACTGTTCAGATAACGCATCAATCGCCACGCTCCGTCAGCCCTGGCTGTCGGCTCGCGTCCGATTCCTCGGGCCGACCTGCTGTCACATCTCAAACTCACCCACTACGCTTACCCCGGAAACAACACACGAAAATCGGCTTCCAGGCGCGACTTTTCCGCAGCGGCGGCGGCGTGATACTCCGGGCCTACCCAAGCCCGGTGATGGCCGCGCACATACGCCAGCGCATTGCGATGGTAGAGCCATGCGTTCAACCGGTTGGCGACGAAGTTGTTGCGCGTCGCCACGACTTTTCCGGGCGTCCCCATTACGATCGAATTGGGTGGGATAATCGCGTCCTCACGCACGAACGTGTGCCCGGCGACAATGCTGTTGGCGCCGATCACCGCGCGATCCATGATCGTCGCGCCGATGCCGATCAGGCAGTTGTCGCCGATCGTACACCCGTGCAGCACGACGCGATGCGTGATCGAGCTATAAGCACCGATTTTGGTGCCGCTGCCATAGCCGACGTGCACCATCACGTGGTCCTGCAGATTGACGTAGTCGCCGATTTCGACGGTGTCGCTTTCGGCCCTGACGACGGCGTAGGGCCAGATCGATGCGCCTGCCCCAACCGCGACCGCACCGAACAGCAAAGCGCTCGGATCGACGTAGGCGGCGGCACTCAGATCGGGCGCAGACGTTCGGTGAGACAGGTTCATGCGGACCAACTTCAATGGTGATGATCGTGACCGCAGCCGGGGCCGTGGACGTGCTCGCCGTGGCCGTGGTCGTGATGGTCGTGCGATGGCGTCATCAGCGTGCGGCCGATCTTGTGCTCGATTCCAGCCGCCTGATCGCGCGGTGAATTCGCATCCTCGATCGACAGCGCCATGATCTCGGCGGCAATCTGCATATCGTCGGGACGGCCGAAGTAATGACGGCGCAACCGCCCGGCGCGGTCGAACAGCAACAGCGTCGGCGTGCCCTGCATCTGATAGGCAGACATGGTTTTCGGCGGACCCGCGCCGTCGGGCGCATCGATGCCGACAGGGAACGGCCACTTGAACTCGGCCATGAACACCTGCAGCGCCTCCGGCGACATGACCGCGTGATGTTCGAACACCGTATGCAGGCCCAACACAGCGACTTCGTTGGGATTGAACTTGGCAGCCAGGCGCTTGGCTTGCGGCAGGCCATGCTCCAGGCAGCCCTGGCATAGCATCTGGAACGCCGAGATGACGACGACCTTGCCTCTCATGCCCGCAAGCGTCAGCGGCTTGTCGCTATTGATCCAACCGGTAGTCTGCAGTTCAGGGGGATTTTCAGGATCGAACATGAGGCGCTCGCGGGTTGCGGTGTGTCGCGCCGATCTAGCGCTTTTACAAGGGCGGAGCAAAGCCGAACATCCCGCACGCGCACAATCAGAATTGCAGTTCGAGAGGTGCACAACATCAGACGTGCGACTTGACAGTGTTGCGGCCGCAGGGCCATGCACGCCAAACCCCAGAGTTACGAGGCCACCAATGCCGAGCGCCATTTCGCCGCAAGCCGCCAAGATGCGCCTGATCGAGATCGTGCGGCGGCGCAGTTACGGCACCGGCGTCACGATCAAGCTGGCGTCGGGCCGGACTTCGAACTTCTATTTCAACATGAAGCCGACGATGCTCGATCCGCAAGGCTCGTACCTGCTGGCGCTGTTGGTCCTCGATGCTTTGAAAGAGAGTACCTGCGAGGCAGTCGGCGGGCTCGAACTCGGCGCAGTGCCGATGGCTGCGGCCGTTACAGCCGTGAGTGTCGCCGAAGACCGCCCGATGCCCGCGTTTTTCATTCGCAAGGCTCCCAAAGACCACGGCACGCAAAGCCTCGTCGAAGGGTTGCCGCGCGGTGAAACACTCGCCGGCAAGAAAGTCATCATTCTCGAAGACGTGACGACCACCGGCGGCTCGGCGCTGAAGGCGATCGAGTCCGTCCGCGCCGACGGTGCGGTCGTTCTCGGAGTCATCACCGCCGTCGACCGCCTCGAAGGTGCGGCAGAAGCCTTCGCCACAGCCGGAGTTCCGTTTCAAGCGATCCTGACGGTGGATGACTTCCAGTAAAGATGCGTCATTGATGCCCCGCACGACGGCTCAGCCCCGCGCGAAGGACTCCCACATGCGGCTGTTTTGATCTATCAAAAGTCATAAACAGAACGAAAACGACTTCTGGGAGGAAGTGAACAATGTCGATTTTTACGCGTCTCGCCACGGCGACTGTCGTCGCACTTGCGTTGACGACCGCACTGCGCGCCGAAACGAACGAAGTCCGCATCACCAAACAGCCAGGCTTGTTATACCTGCCGATGATCTTGATGGAGCAGGGTAAGCTCATCGAGAAGCATACGGCGGCGGCTGGCCTCGGTGACGTCAAAAGCAATTGGATCACCTTCAACAGCGGCGGTGCGGCAACCGACGCGCTGCTGTCCGGCAACGTCGACTTCGTCACGAGTGGCGGCTCCAACATGCTGTTGCTGTGGGACAAGACCAAGGGTCAGGTGAAGGGCGTGGCGGCGTGCGGGGGCATGCCGATGTATCTATTGTCGCGGAACCCGGACGTGAAGACGCTGAAGGATTTCAGCGCCAAGGATCGTATCGCCGTGCCGACAATCAAGGTTTCGTCGCAGGCGACGATGTTGATGATGGCGGCGGAGCAGGCGTTCGGCGAGGGCCAGGCCAACAAACTCGACAGCATCACGCTGCAACTCGGCCACCCCGACGCGACCCTGTCGCTGCTGTCACCGAACAGTGAGGTCAACAGCCACTTTTCGCTGCCGCCCTATCAGAACATCGCGCTGAAGGACCCGGCGGTGCACAAGGTGCTGTCGTCGCTCGACGTGTTCGGCGGCCCGGTCAACAATGCCATTGTGTTCTCGACCAACAAGTTCCGCGAAGCCAATCCAAAGACGATGGCGGCGGTGATGGC
The DNA here is from genome assembly GCA_025359165.1 of Hyphomicrobiaceae bacterium. Classification (GTDB taxonomy): domain Bacteria; phylum Pseudomonadota; class Alphaproteobacteria; order Rhizobiales; family Hyphomicrobiaceae; genus JABFRJ01. The sequence goes on along the minus strand of JANYHG010000107.1, from coordinate 2,097 downwards.
GGCCTTGAACGAGGCGATGCAGATGATCAAGACCGAGCCGAAGAAGGCGATCGACATCTATCTGACACAGGGCAAGGAAAAGGTGACCGCCGAAGAACTCGTCGCCATTCTCGCCGAGCCCGGCGTGGTGTTCGACGTCGCGCCGGTCGGCATGCAGAAATTCGCAGCCTTCATGGCCAAGGCCGGAACCATAAAGACCGCGCCTGCCAGCTGGAAAGATTTCTTCTTCCCAGAGGCGCACGGGCTGAACGGGAGTTGAGGCTCGCTGCGCGAACGCACTTACCCATTCCCTGCCCCGGAGCATAGCTCCGGGGCTTTTGGCAAATTAGACCTTGCGGACGTCGACGAAATGGCCGGCGAGGGCGGCGTGAGCGGCCATGATCGGCGACACCAGATGCGTGCGGCCGCGATAGCCCTGGCGGCCCTCGAAGTTGCGGTTCGAGGTCGAGGCGGCGCGCTGGCCCGGTTCCAGTTTGTCGGGGTTCATGGCGAGGCACATCGAACAACCGGGCTCGCGCCACTGGAAGCCCGCTGCCAGGAAAATCTTGTCGAGCCCCTCGGCTTCCGCCTGCTCTTTCACCAAGCCTGAACCGGGGACGATCATCGCATAGGCGAGCTTCGGCGACACCTTCTTGCCCGCGACCGCCTTGGCGACCTCGCGCAGATCCTCGATGCGACCGTTGGTGCACGAACCCACCCACACCACATCGACTGCAATATCAGTGATCTTGGTGTTGGCCTGCAGCCCCATGTAATCAAGCGCGCGCACGACGGCGTTGCGCTTGCCTTCGTCGGCGATCTTGTCGGGGTCCGGGGTCATGCCCTCGATGGTCGTGACCTGCTCGGGGCTGGTGCCCCAGGTGACGATCGGCGGCAGACTGGCCGCGTCCAGCTTGACGATGCTGTCAAAATGCGCGCCCGCATCGGTCCGCAGCGTCTCCCAGTAGGCCATCGCCTGATCCCACGCCTTGCCCTTGGGCGACTTGGGACGATCTTTCAGGTACGCGAAGGTTTTGGCGTCGGGCGCGATCATGCCAGCACGGGCACCACCCTCGATGCTCATGTTGCAGATGGTCATGCGGCCTTCCATCGAGAAGCTCTCGATGGTGTCACCGGCATACTCGATGACGTGGCCGGTGCCGCCGGCGGTCCCGATCTGCCCGATGATGGCGAGCACGACGTCCTTCGACGTCACCCCGTCTGGGATTTTGCCGGTCACCTCGACGCGCATGTTCTTGGCCTTGCGCTGCGTCAGCGTCTGCGTCGCGAGCACGTGCTCGACTTCAGACGTGCCGATGCCGTGCGCAAGCGCGCCGAACGCGCCATGCGTGGACGTGTGGCTATCGCCGCAGACGATCGTGGTTCCGGGCAAGGTGAAGCCCTGTTCCGGTCCGATGACATGGACGATGCCCTGACGCTTGTCCGTTTCGCCGTAGTATTCGACGCCGAATTCCTTCGCATTCATGGCGAGCGTTTCGACCTGGATGCGGCTTTCCTCATCCTTGATGCCACCTGCGCGGTTGGTCGTGGCGATGTTGTGATCCACGACGGCGAGCGTCTTTTCAGGCGCGCGCACCTTGCGCTTGGCCATGCGCAGCCCCTCGAAAGCCTGCGGGCTGGTCACTTCGTGCACCAGATGGCGATCGATGTAGAGCGTGCACGTGCCGTCCTCTGCCCGTTCGACAACGTGATCGTCGAAGATTTTGTCGTACAACGTCTTCGGGGCAGATTTGGACATGGAACGGCTTTCGGAGTGCTGCGGCTGAGGCGAGTGTAAGATTGGTTATGGCGAGCGCGCGCGGAATGCAAGGTCCGGGGCGAAAATCTCAGACGGTTCGGTGATCATCCGCGTGTTGCGGATGCGAGGGCTGTCCGCCCTCGCGCTCCCGACCAGGACCTCCGGCCCTGGACCAGATTGTGATGCGTTAGCCATTTCAGCAACTTAAGCGTGCAAAATGTGACCGGGTGTGATATCGCTTTTGCATCCAGATCGTCTGGGGGTGGACCGTGCGCGTACTCGGACCCCGATCTGGGAGCTGGTCAGACGGAGCTGCGGTTCAGGAGCCAAAGCAAGCAGCGTATAACGGCTATTGCGGC
>JANYHG010000102.1 GCA_025359165.1 Hyphomicrobiaceae bacterium | reverse complement strand
CCTGGCTCGAACTGGCGGACACTCGTGCCCCCAACAACGTGACGTGTGATCAACGTCGCGGTTCGAGCGATCCCCCGGCGGCAAATTGGGACGTGATGCCACGCATCACACCCGATCACCCGGTATCACGTCCCGCCCCTGGTTTTGGGGGCAAGAAGTGAGCTGGAACTGGTTAAAACCACACGGTGCGAGCCGGTGTGGCTAGAGCCCGTGCCGAGGCGCAAAGACAACTACAGGCGCAAGGCGATCAGGTCTACATCGAGAGGCGCATCGCCCGGTGGCGAACGCACCCGAACACTGCTAATCACGCGTGCATGCCGCAGCCATACGACCGCCGCGGTGTGCTCACATGACAACGTGTACGGTCGACGCAACGAGCGAGTTCTACCCGCATGATCGGGCGCAATATCCAGATCCGTGAACCTACCGCGCCCTGGTCCGCGCGCATCAGCCTGTTCGCGCTGACGCTGATCGCCATCGCGTTCGTGCTGCATCGGGTGGCGCTGATGGCGACGCCGGTGGCGCTGAACCTGTTCGGTGCCGGTTTCATTCTGGCGGCACTCGGGTTTTCGGTGGGCCTGTATGCCGCCACATCCATCTGGGTGCGCGGCCGGGTCGGCGCATGGAGCTGTGCCTGGGGGCTGCTGGTCGCGGCCCTGATCTGGGTGTGGCCGGCGGCGCTGGTGCCGACATACCTGTCGCTGCCGAAGATTCACGACATCAGCACGAACACGGCCAATCCGCCGCCGTTTACGGTGCTGGCCAAGGAGCGTCTGTCCGGTGCCAACAGCGCGACCTATCCGGGTGCCGCTTCCGGCAGCTTGCAAGCGCAGGCCTATCCCGATCTGCGCACGCTGGTCATTCCGCGCTCCGCCGAGGAAGTGTACGAGCTGACACTCGATCTGATCCGTGGCCGACGTGGTCTCGGCTGGAAAGTCGTCGCCGAAGAAGCGCCGCAGCCCAAAGGTGCCCGCCCCGGCTTTATAGAGGCGACCGATCGCACGCTCGTGCTTGGCTTCACCGACGACATCGCCATCCGCATCAGTGGCACCGACAACGAGGCGCGCCTCGATATCCGCTCGGCCTCCCGCTATGGCGCTCACGATTTCGGCGGCAACGCGTCGCGCATCCGTCGCTTCGTGGTCGATCTGTCCAAGCGGCTCGACGCGGCCGGCCCTGTCGGCATGGCGGCGCGCGGCGGTGTGCGTGTGAACAGTGCGGACCTGCCGACATCTGCGGTTAGACGGCCCTTAGATCGGAAGTCTGAGAAAGAGGCGCGGAAACGCTGATCAGTCCGCGTTCGAGCTGGTGCTCGAGATGCGCCAGCACTGACATCGACGCTGCCGGCACCAGCCGCTCGTCCAGCCCTCTGTAGATCTGCGCGACAATGGCCGGAACGCTCGATGCGCCACCTTTTATGCAGTCGAGAATGGCGGTGTCGCGCATGCGGCGATGGATCAGATAGGCCTTCGCGACCCGCGCCGGCGTCTCGTATTGGCCACCGTGGCCGGGAAACGCGACCGTGTCGTCGCGCGCCATCAGCGTCTCCAGCGACGCCAGGTAGTCGGCCATGCGACCTTCCGGTGGTGCCACCACGCTGGTGTTCCACGCCATCACATGATCGCCGGGAAACAACACGCGTGTGTCCGCATGGGTCGGGTGTAGTGCGAAGCTCAGATGATCGGGCGTGTGGCCGGGGGTATGGATGGCGGTCACCGCCCAGCTGTCGCCTGCGAGCACGCTGCCGTCGCGCAGTTCGAAGTCGGGTTTCCAGGTGCGGTCGGTGTGTGCGCTCTCGCCGCCGGGTCCTGTCCGGGCCGCAACCGTCGACGTCAACTCATAGGAGCCGTAGCCAGCCGTTACAGCGCCTGTGGCGGCCAGCAGATCCGGCAGTCCATCGACGTGGTCGCGGTGCGTATGGGTGACCAGAATATGCGTGATCGGACGTCCGGCCGCAGCGCGCACAATCGCGGCGCAGTGGGCGGGATCGCGTGGACCGGGATCGATCACGGCCAGCGTATCGGTGCCGATCAGATAGGTGTTGGTGCCTTTGAAAGTAAATGGGCTGGGATTGTTGGCGACCAGCCGAACCACGCCGGGGGCCAATTGGCGCGGCACGCCATACTCGAATTCCATGACCGTTTTGAACATCAACGCATCAGCCATTCTGGGTTCTCGGGCAACAGGTAACAGGCAGCGGTTTTCAGGCAGCAGGCAACGGTTCTCAGGTACAACGGTTCTCGGGCACAACGGGGCATCCAAAAACTTGCTGCCTGCTGCCCGCTTCCTGCTGCCCGTTGCCCGATGCCATAGCTTACAACGTCGCCTCGACCATGGCGACGAGTTCGGGTGTCACTTCGGGCATGATGCCGAACCACCCCTTGAACGCCGGTCGCGCCTGATTGAGCAACATGCCGAGCCCGCCGACGATGGGATTGCCACGCGCCTTGGCCACCGCCAGCAGCGGCGTCGCTTTGGGAATGTAGACGATATCGGACACCAGCGCCGTGCGTGGCAGGGTCTCGAGTTCGATGTCGAGCGCCGGCTGTCCCACCATGCCTTGACTGGTGGTGTTGACCAGCATAGCCGCGCCTTCGAGCGCCGCGCTGCGCTCGGACCAGGGAACTGCCTTGATGGGGCTGCCGAGATCTTCGGCCAGCAGTGACGCGCGGGTGTCGGTGCGGTTGAGCAGGCGAATCTCGCGGGCACCGCGATCGGCCAGCGCCACCAGCACGGCGCGTGCGCCCCCGCCGGCACCCAGCACCACGATCGGGCCAGCGTCGGCGCGCCACTGCGGATGCGCCTGCGTCACGGATTCGATATAGCCGAAGCCGTCGTTATTCGAACCTGACAGCGAGCCGTCTTTTTCGACGGTGACGCAATTGATGGCGCCGATCCGCTTCGACGAGGCATCGAGCCGGTCGACCAGCCGCATCGCCGTCTCCTTGTGCGGGATAGTCAGGTTGCAACCGGAAAAGCCGAGCGCCGACAATGCCTTCAACGCCGCCTCAAGCCCTTCCGGCCGGATCGCCAGCGGCATGTAGCGGCCCTTCAACCCGTGCTTGTCCAGCCAGTAGTTGTGCAGGATCGGCGAGCGCGAGTGCATGACGGGGAACCCCATCACGCCAGCCATAAGAAATCGATCAGGCATGGTTCATGTCCAACAAGTTTCGCATCCGTATTGCAGCCGGGCGACGGCCATGCCGATCAGATACAGCACCCCGCCCACCACGCCAATGGTCATCCGCGCGCAGCAAAACTCCAGGGCTCGCCAAGGGCGCATACCCGGCATAAGTTCAGCGTCTCCGTTCCGCTCCTCGAACCGGGTTGTTGCCAATGTCTTATGCCCTGCCGCCGCTGTATCTGGATGATCTGACCATTCATCGCGTCGTCGAAAGCGAAGCGCCGTTGTTCGCCGCGCGCTCGTTCTTTCCCTCGCTGACGCAGGCGATGCTCGACGAAAATCGCGCTTGGCTGGAGCCGAAGTTCATCGAGCCGGTGACGGAGAAGCTGATTTTGGCGGTGCAGAGCTACATCGTCAAAACGCCCCACCACACCATTCTGGTTGACAGCTGCGTCGGCAACCACAAGCCGCGTCCAGGCCGGCCGTTCTGGGACAAGCAAACGTCCGACACCTACGAGCGCAATCTTGCTGCCTGCGGCGTCGGCGTGGGCGATATCGATTTCGTCATGTGCACGCATCTGCACGTCGATCATGTCGGCTGGAATACGCGGCTCGACAATGGGCGCTGGGTGCCGACGTTTCCGAACGCCCGGTATCTGTTTTCGGATCGCGAACTCGCTTACTGGACCGAACGCGAAAGCAAAGACGCGGCGACCTGTCCGTGGATCACAGATTCGGTGCTGCCGATCGTTGCCGCGCGGCGGGCAGACACGGTCTCCAGCAGCCACGAACTGAATGATCATGTGCGCTGCATTCCGACGCCGGGCCATACCATCGATCACTTCGCGGTTCACGCTGGACGCAAGGACAAAGCAGATGCGGTGATCACCGGGGACATGATCCATTCGCCGCTGCAGGCGCGATACCCTGAGTTGGGCATGATGTCGGACTACGATTCCAAGCAGGCCGGACAGTCGCGTCGCAGCCTGTTCGGACGCTTCGCCGATTCGCCGACGCTGATGTGTACCGCCCATTTCCCGTCGCCGTCGGTCGGTCGCGTGGTGCGTCGCGGCGACGCGTTCGATCTGCCGCTGCTGACGGGTGGAGCCTGAACCGAACGTCGCTTGGAAAGCAACGCCGCCTCATGCGCTTAACGACGAACATGAACTTGAGTGCTTAAGCGCCTGACGTTACGTCTGATCAATGAACTTTTTGGGATGCGTCGAGTTACTCGGATCTAAGTCCAGGTAGGAAATAACTCAACGTGGAAGGTTCGACTATGAGGCGAAGTATTTTGGCAGCAGTGCCTGTCATGGCGATGATGTCGCTCGCATACCCGGTTTCGGCTGCGGCCCCCGGGTTCGGTAGCGCCGTTTCTAAGGTCGGCACGACGTTGCCGGCACCCGATCTGCTTTTGGTTCAGGGCGCGGGCGGCGGCGGTGGTGACAAGGGCGGTGGTGGCGGTGGCGGAGCCGGAGCCGGCGGCGGTGGACGTAGTGGAAGCGGTGGCGGTGGTGCCAGCACCGGCGGCGGTGGTGGACGTAGTGCCGGCGGCGGCGGCGGCGGTGGCGGCGGTGGCAAGGCCATGTCCAACGGTGGCGGCGGTGGCAAGGTCATGTCCAACGGTGGCGGCGGTGGCGGCGATCGCGTCAGGTCGAGTGGTGGGTCGGAATCGCGGACTGTGGTACGCCGCAATGGCGACGGCGACCGTCGCGCGCGCGGCGATGGCGATGGCGATCGCACTCGGACCAAAGTGATCGTACGCGACAACGATCGCGGTGGTGATCGCGGCCGCTATCGTGGACGCGGCGAAGGGCGGGGCACACGCTACCTCTGGGGTGGCCTGCCGTTCTTCTTCTACGACGGTTACTACCACGGTGATTGCGGTTGGCTCCGTCGTAAGGCTCGCGAGACCGGCAGTTCCTATTGGCTGCGCCGTTATCGTCAGTGCCGCGAAGACTGACACTTCTCAAGTGTTGAACTCGTCAGAAAGCGCGACCCTCGAGGTCGCGCTTTTTTTGTGACCCTGTGTCAGTCGACTGTTCGAACGCGCGTTTGTGTCGTCTCGCCGCGATGATAGGCTTTGTAAACTTTGGCCGCGACCGCAAGACACGCGACGATCGCGAACGCACTCATCAAACGCTGGCGCTGTCGAAATCTCATCCGCGTCCCCCAATGCTGCATTCGAGCGTCGAACGTGAAAAAGCCGTACGTGTCGCCACGTACGGCTTAGATATCAGTTCGCCTGTCGTGTGATCAAACAGGCATCGGGAGGCGATGTGCCATCCGCTTACGCTTGGTTTCGAGATAGCGAACGTTGTGCACGTTCGGTTTGCAGATGACCGGAATCTGTTCGACGACCGTAATGCCCTCTGCGCGCAACGCATCCGTTTTGGCTGGATTGTTGGACAGCAGACGGATGTCGGGCATCCCGAGATCGAACAGGATGTGGGCAGCGAGATCGTATTCACGCGCTTCGATGGGGGCACCCACCGCGACGTTGGCATCGACCGTATCGTAACCCTGCTCCTGCAACGCATAGGCACGGATCTTGGCGACGAGGCCAATGCCGCGACCTTCGTGGTAGGGCAGGTAGATCAAGACACCAAGGGGAACAGACGTGATCTTCTCCATCGACGCTTTCAGCTGCGGATAGCAGTCGCATTTCAGCGAGTGAAAGATGTCGCCAGTGACGCATCCGCTATGGACACGTACGTAGGGAAGCTCATTGGCTGCCTGGCTCGTCCGATTGATCAGGACGAACGCTTGATTGTGGGGATCAGTACCTTGATAGGCGCGAGCCTCAAGATGCAGTTCCTCACCGTTCAACTCGATGGGCAGCATGGTTTGTGCTGACCAGTCGAGATCAAGCGCGTAGGACTTAACCGCATTCGACTTCATTTAACTCTCCAAACGGCATGTCAGTGCGATGTGCACCAACTTTTTGGGACTTGTAAAGCGGCGCTATGCCTCGCCGTCATTCGCAAGCTTAAACGGAGATTTTCTCTCTCTTCCCCAAGGTATTCACTAGTGCCGGGAAGCAACGACCGTATGACTGAAATTTGAATTTCAGTGCGCCGATTTCGCTCGCAGGCCCTAGACCAGATGCAGCGGGCGTGACTTCGCCGCCTCTGGCTTTTCCGACCCGCCGACCGAAAACCGGCAAACGGGATCGCAGTAAAACGCTACGTCTCGCTGCGTCGGATCTCACCTAGCAATGCCAACATGAACGCAAGATGTATGCTCTATTTTCAGCGTCGGGCTCAAGGTAATCAGCCCTGCACACGCGTTGTGAGTGTTTAAGTTAACTTTGTTCAGTTGACCAACACCGATAGCGGTGTGTCAGGCGACCATTTTCCTGCGTTCCCTGACCATCGCTTAACCTCCGAAGCTTCATTTGGATCCTGCGACAGAGTTTATTCTTCCGACACGTCGTTTTTGACGACCGCTGCGACCGCTTCAGCCGCCATTCATCGCGCTTGTGAAAGATTTGTGACAAATGCCCGATGTGTGTGACACACCATCGAATAAAAGGGTACGTCAGGGTAGGAAGCGTTGAGACATGTCTGATCAATCGTTCGATACGCCCCTCGGTGGCGCGTCGCGATCGCCAGTGTCGACGGCCTTGCGCAGGCTGGCCGGACGCGGTCTCCCGAATTCGTCGAGCGCCTGGTGCGCCGCTGTGCTTGCCACAGGGCTCCTGGTCTATTGCTACCAGTACGAGGGACAACCCGCCAACGCGCTGTTCGCAGCCGGCGTGACTTTTGCGCTGGTTGCCGCATCGACATTTGTCACGCGCCGCCTCGCATTTTCGCTTGCTGTCGTCGGGGCTATCGTGGCCATCGTCGTGTGGGCCGCGACAGTCAAGCGTCACACCATGAACATGGTGGTGCACGCGTACGATCTGTTTTTTTACCTGAGTTCGTGGTCCACCTTCAGCTACTTGTGGAACGAGCAGCGGCATCTCGTGCTGGGGTTGTTGGGCGCGTGCGCGGTCAGTGGTGCGATCGGCTGGTTTGCCTGGCGGACCGATACGACGCGGATTGCCCGGCGATGGTCGGTCGCGGCATTTGCCATCGCCACGTTGTTTGCCGTCGCTGGTGCCGCGACCAAGGGCGAGCGCCGCCACATGCAATTCAATTTCGAAGCGCTGTACGTGTCATCGTTCTATGCCTCGTGGGGGGAGACGATTGAAACGCTGTGGCGCGGTTCCATGCTGGAAGCGGCCCGACGCGGCCCCGACCCGGAGCCGAAGTTCGCCGCTCTCTCGCGCTGCGCGACCGTCGAGAAGCCGCCGCACATCATCATGATCCACCAGGAGAGCCTGGTACCGCCCGGCCAATTTGCCGGGCTCACATACGATCATGATGTCGATCCTCTCTTCCGCTCGCAGGATGGACGCACACACAAGCTGCGCGTCGAAACCTACGGGGGGGCGTCCTGGCTGACCGAGTTCTCGATTTTAACCGGTGTGTCGACGCAGGCGTTCGGCGGTATGCGGCAGTTCGTGCAGACCTTTTTGGTCAATCGCCTCACCGACACCCTGCCGCAAAATCTGGCCGCCTGCGGCTATCGCAACGTCGTCTACTATCCACTGCTGAAAAATTTCGTCTCGAACGACAAGTTCTACAATTCGATCGGCCTCAAGGAAATTTTCGACGCCAAGGATCAGAAAGCCAAGACGGCCAACGAGCGCGATCGGTTCTATTTCGACAATGCTTTGGCTGGCGTCGAAAGCCATCTCGCCAAGTCGAAAGATCCGCTGTTCACCTACATCCTGACCATGAGTGCGCACTGGCCCTACGACGTAGCCTTCGAGCCGGGCGAGACCGTGCCGGGAGGCGGTCCCGGTACGCCGCCGGAAATGCATGAGTATTTGCGTCGCTTGTCTCTCGCCAAGCGCGATTACGACAGCTTCGTCGCCAACATCAAACAGCGGTTTCCCGACGAGCGCTTCCTGATTGTGCACTACGGCGATCATCAGCCCACCGCTACGCGCACGCTGCTCGGCTTCAAGGACGAGACCGAGGCGGAAGACGCGACGATGGCTTCCGACGCGCCGGGATATCTCACCTACTTCGCTGTCGATGGGATCAACTACACCGTGCCGCCATTGCCAGTGCAGGACGTCGTCGACGTGCCCTATCTCGGGATGCTCATTCTGCAGTCGGCGGGCCTGCCGCTGTCCGACGCAAACAAGGAGCGTCAGCGGCTGTTGGAACTGTGCAACGGCCGCAACTACGGCTGCGTCAAGCACGGCGCGATCATGGCTTTCCACCGACGGCTGATCGACAGCGGCTTGGTGGTGGCGAGGTAGACTAGCTTCAAGCCGGCAGCACGTGGATCGGTTTGCCGGCGAGCCAAGCTTCGATCGCAGCGACCGTGCCACCGTAGAAGATGCGATACGTCTCCTCCGTGACGTAGCCGATGTGCGGGGTGAGAAGCGTGCGCGGTGCCAAGCGCAGCGGATGATTTGCCGGCAAAGGTTCAGGCTCGTAGACGTCGATGCCCGCGCCACCGATGCGACCTTCGTGCAGTGCCGTCAGCAGCGCCGCTTCGTCGATGACGGGCCCGCGCGACGTGTTGATCAGCAGTGCATCCGGCTTCATCAGCGCCAGTTCCATCGCGCCCACCAGCCCGGTCGTGCGCGGCGACAGCTTGGTATGGATCGAGATGATATCGGCCTGCCGGAACAGTTCTGCCTTCTCGACGCGCCGCGCGCCCGCCGCCGCCGCCGTCTCGGCTGTCAGGTTCTGGCTCCAGGCGATAACCGGCATGCCGAACGCGGCCGCGTATTTCGCCATCTGGCTGCCGAGGCGGCCGAGCCCGATCAGGCCGAGCGTGCGGCCCTTGAGATCGCGGCCGACGGTGGATTGCCAGCGGCCCTCGCGCATGGCCTGTGCCTCGAACGCGAGGTGGCGCGAGAGGCCGAGGATCAGCCCCATCGCCAACTCCGCCGTCGCGATGCCAGGGGCATCCGTACCCGACACTACGACCCCGCGCGCGTTGGCGGCAGCGACGTCGATTGCAGCGTTACGATGGCCCGTCGTCACGAGCAGCTTCAGGTTCGGCAACTTGGCCAGCATCGCCGCATCGAACAGCGTGCGCTCACGCATGATGCAGACGATCTCGTAGGGTGCCACCGCGGCAGCTGCTTCGGCTGGGGACGCAAACGGCGTCGTAAACACCTTGATGCTATGTTGAGCAGCCAATCCGGCCCAGTCTGCCATCGTCTGTGACACGTTCTGATAGTCGTCGAGGACGGCGATGGTAGCCATGATACACTGCCTTTATGGAGGGTCGATGGCGGCTTCCTAGCCCGCCGCCGCGCTTTTTGCCATCATTCTGAATAAGCATGCACTCCAGGCAAGCGCCTGCACTTACAACCAGCCTTTGACAGCACCAACCGGAAGTCCGCCGTGATCGCCATCGTCATTATCCTGCTGCTCGGCGTCGGCCTCGTGGCGCTGCCGCAGATCTGGATCCATCAGGTGATGGAGCGACACGCCCGCGAACGCGACGATCTCGGCGGCACCGGCGCCGAATTCGCGCGCCACGCCCTCGACGCGCTCAAGCTTGGCCACGTCAAGGTCGAGGCGACCGAGCAGGGCAACCACTACGACCCCCTCGCCAAGGCCGTACGGCTGGAGCCGCGCTTCATGACCGGTAAATCGCTGTCGGCCATCGTGGTCGCGGCGCACGAGATCGGACACGCTATGCAGGACGAGATGGGGCTGCCGATCTACAAGCGGCGGCAATTGATTGCCAAGCAGGCGCATGCGGCCACCATGGTCGGGCAGGCCTTCATCTGGTCGGCACCGTTGCTGATGCTGCTCGGCAAATCGAGCGCGGCGCTGATATTCAACGTCGTCGGCTTCGTTGCCATGGCACTGCTGTCGTTCGCGCTGCAAGTCGTGACGCTGCCGGTCGAGTTCGACGCCAGCTTCAACCGCGCGCTACCACTGCTGGAACGCGGCCGCTTCATTCACAGCCACGACATGAGACCTGCGCGCCAGTTGCTGCGTGCCGCAGCCTTCACCTATGTCGCAGGCCTGCTGCGCACCATCCTCAGCATCCCCGGCTTCGGCGGCGTGCGGCGCTGAAGGGGGGCGGAAGCGGACTTAAAATATTGGCCGGCTGTCCCTGATCCAGCGCGCAAATTCCGCCTCTTCGATCTCGCCAGCGGCAAGCGCCATCACGGCTGCAGTCGCGATCGCTACTCGCGGAAAACTTCACGACCAATTTCCATGACTTTGTCGAAGTGCGGGTCACTGCGTGACAGGTGCACCGACTTGTCCGGCCCAACCGAGGCGAACACGGTATCGCCCTGTACCAAACCCAATTGGGCAAGCAGGTCTTTGGGCAGGTGCTCAACCAAACTTGTCGAAAGCCCCCTCCGGTGACGGCGTGTCCTGTATCTTAGCCAGGCGAACACGGCCATAAGCCGGAAACGTAAGACCTCAACCGCTCGGACCCCGTGGCTTCTGCACTCCTCAATATCGTACGGCTGGGCCGCGCCGGGCTGGTGCTGGCGCTGCATGGCGTGCGCTTCGTGCCAAAGGGCATGACGCCGCCGCTGCCGGTGCGGCTGGCGATCCTGCTGACCGCCCCGCTGCGCCTCGTCATGCTGCCATTGCAATGGGGCCGTCCGCGCGAACGGCGCGTCGCCACGGCCCTCACCAGGCTCGGGCCGTCGTACATCAAGCTCGGCCAATTCCTGTCGACGCGTGGCGATCTGATCGGACCGGACCTGGCGCGCGATCTGGCGCATCTGCAAGACAAGCTGCCGCCCTTCTCCGAGCGCGAAGCGCGCCGCGCGGTGGAAGAGTCGCTCGGCGACAAACTCGAGGATCATTTCGCCGAGTTCGGTCCGCCGATCGCCGCCGCTTCCATTGCCCAGGTGCACAAAGCGGTCGCCATCGACAAGGCGACCGGCGCGCGGCGCACGGTGGCCGTCAAGATCCTGCGACCCAACGTCGAACGCCGCTTCAAGGCCGATCTCGACAGCTACGCCTTCGCGGCGCGGCTTATCGAGCGCGTCTACGCGCCAGTGCGCCGTCTGCAGCCGACGGCGGTGGTCAAAAACCTCGCCGAGACTACGCAACTCGAGATGGATCTGCGGCTCGAAGCCGCCGCCATTTCTGAGATGGCCGACAACATCCGCAACGACCGTACCCTGCCCGATGGCCGCTTCCGGGTGCCCGATGTCGACTGGCGCCGCACCAGCCGCCGCGTGCTGACCATCGAGTGGATCGACGGTATCGCCATCGGCGATCAGGCAAAGCTCGCCGCCGCCGGACACGACTGCAAGGCGCTGGGCCAGACTGCCATGCGCTCCTTCCTGCGCCATGCCATGCGCGACGGCTTCTTTCACGGCGACATGCATCAGGGCAATTTGCTGGTGGAACCCGACGGCACCATCGCCGCCGTCGACTTCGGCATCATGGGGCGTCTGGGCCCGAGCGAGCGGCGCTTCCTGGCGGAGATCCTGTTCGGACTGACCACGCGCGATTATCGCCGCGCGGCGCAGGTGCATTTCGATGCCGGTTACGTGCCGCCGCATCATTCCGTCGCCGTGTTCGCACAAGCCATGCGCGCTATCGGCGAGCCGATCCACGGCCGCACCGCCGACGAGATCTCGATGGCCGACCTGCTGGCACAGCTGTTCGCCTACACCGAAGTATTCGACATGCAGACGCGGCCGGAACTGATCCTGCTGCAGAAGTCGATGGTGATCGTCGAAGGCGTCGCACGCGGTCTTGATCCCGGCCTTGACATGTGGACCGCAGCCGAGCCGATCGCGCGGGCGTGGATCGAGGACAATCTCGGCCTCGGCGGGCGCGTTCGCGAAGCCGGCGAGGGCGCAGAATTGCTGGGACGCGTGCTCGCCGACGTACCGCGCGTGCTGCTGCAGGCCGAGAAGGCGGCAGTGTCGTTGGCCGACATGTCGCGCAACGGCTGGCGGCTCGACGACGATACGGTATCACGATTGGCCGCAGCGCAAGGCCGCCAACGCCGCTGGCAGACGCGCGCGATTTGGGTCGGCGCCCTCGCGCTCGCCGCCATGGCGATCGGGACGTGGGTGGGCTGACAGCTACCTGTGCTGCTCCATCTTCGACGCCACTTTTGTGTCTGGCAGCATCAGGTACGTCACCAGCGAGATGACGATGCACGCGGTCGCGTACCAATAAAAGCCCTGTTCCCAATTGAGTTCAGTCTTAAAATACTGCGCGATGCCGTCGACGGTGCCGCCGAAAATGGCGACGGTGAA
>JANYHG010000033.1 GCA_025359165.1 Hyphomicrobiaceae bacterium | reverse complement strand
AACGCGCCCGAATGCATCACCGATGGCCGGATTCGATAGAGCCAGCTGCGCTCGTTGGTGGCGCGCGGTGCCGTGAACGGCGATCCCGACAACTGCTCCGCATAAAGCCCGAACTTGCATCTCTGCGGACTGTTGCGCCCGACCGGCAGCGCGCCCGCCAGCGCCTCCGTCTCGAAGCTGTTGCCGAAGCCCGACATATAGCCAGTCGCAGCCGCCGCAGCCGACGGCGTCTGTTTGCCCATGTGAGGCACTGTATCCTGAGCCATACCGAGATCTCCAAACGCAACCGAAGGCGCGAGCCTAACCCGCACCCCCGATTAAATCAGATGCGGCGAGCCAGTGCCAGCAAGCGAAGTCAAGACGGACAGCCGAGCACTTCCCGCCTCCCCGTCCTTCACGGTAAGCAGCCGCCCAAAGGCGGATGAGGGGCGGACGCAGTGAGAACCTCGCTACAAACGACGCCAACGATGCACAGCGGTCTTAAACAGCATGGTTACAGTCTGACTCACGGTAGCCGCACTTGACCCCGAGCCGACCTGAGCACGTGCAGCATCCGGGGCGCTTTGCCGAGCACTCCGCTGAGATTGCGACCGTCGAATCAATCCATCATTAGATGCAGACCTTCTCATGTCATGTGGTAGCTTGATCACAGAGCGCGGACAACGCCGGGGAAGGCGAACGGATGGCTCATCTATTTGTGGAGGCGGGCGGCCCCACGATCCTTGTCCGATCTTCGGGCGCGCCCATACTTGTGTCGTGATCTGCCGTCGCTTTCACGAAGCGGCGTCGCATGTTACTCGAACATCATTATGAAGCGTTTGTTTTGTTGGTGCATCGATGTGGGCACTCGCCGGGCGGTTGACGCATTACTCGATGTTCCTGTTGCCGGCTGTCGCGGCCGTGATGGGCTACGTGCTTGAAGATGCGCACTCGACAATCTTGCTCTTGCTCGCCTGGCTCGCCGTCGGCCTGATCGCAGCGCCGACGGGTCTGACTATGGCCTATCGCAATCGTCAAGCTGAGCTAGCCGTGGCCAACGGTCGGCCATTCTGTCTGTATCTGCGGTCATTTCGCCTCGATACCTCCGCGGTGCGCTACCAGCTCGAACACGTCATGACGAGCGTGCCGGTGATCGGTTGGTTTCTCGGGCGCCGCGGCTGGGGCGGCGAAGACCTACAGCGCATTTTGTGGAATGCGGCCCCCGGCCTGCCAACGATCGCGATTGGTGACAAGGTGACGAGGTATGGCGTCGTCAAACTTCGCACGTCGGACGGCACATGGGAGGCCGCAGCGCAGGATCTGATGAATCGCGCGACCGTGATCGTCTTCGCGCCGTATCCGACACCGGGTACGATGAAGGAACTGGATTGGCTTCTCTCCCGCCACGTCGGAAAGACCTTGGTAATCATGCCGCCGACGATTTCGGCGCGGCGCGCGGACCTCGCCCGGAGTTGGGAGCAGTTGCGTGCCGAGGTCGCCGACCGTGTCACGCTGCCGTCGTTCCGCGGCGAGGGCGCCATTTTCACTCTTGTCCGCCAAGCAGCGGCCGGCGGATCGTTCGCGGCGACGACACCCAAAACGCTCAAATGGCGAAATCTCCGGGATGCTCTGCGGAGCAAGACGCGTCTGCCTTTCGCGCCGTGGCATCGCTTTCGCTGGCCAATGCTTCTGACCGTCTTCGCGCTCTCGAAAGAGATCGGCGGTACCCTTCCAGTCTACCAAGTTTCGGCGGCGCACGCAGCCAATACGATCACGACGGCCGTATGGTCCCGCTTCGCGGATCGGCGCAGGCCTGTTCCGGGCGACGTGTTCTCCGACTGCCGCTATTGCCCGGAGATGGTCGTGGTCCCCGCCGGTGAGTTCCAGGTCGGAGTCGAACCGGCGGTGGCGAAATCACAATTGTACGCCTACGGCGAAGAGCGCGCCGCTTTCATCACGCCAAGTCCCAAGCGCCCGGCTCACATCGAACGGCCGTTCGCCGTGGGCAAGTTTCCACTGATGACGCGAGAGTGGAACCTGTGCGTGAGGGCTGGCGGTTGCAACAAATGGCATGATGCGACGATGGATCGGTCCGCCGGCTTGCGTCCGCGCGAGAGCCTGTCCTGGAATGAGGCAGTCACCTATGTCACGTGGCTGTCGAGGTTCACCGGCCAGCGGTACCGGGTCATATCCGAGCCCGAGTGGGAGTACGTCGCGCGCGCCGGTTCGGATGTCGACCTGATCGCGGATGGCGGATTTCTCGCCTCCAACCGTGTATGCGGCGGGTGCAGTGACCGGCTTGACCCGAACTACGACAGATACGTCCTAATGCCCGTCGGATCGTCGCCGCCGAACGCGCTCGGACTACACGATCTGTTCGGACTATCGTACGGTGCGTGGACGCGCGATTGCGTCGACGATATCGGCACGTGGGACCTTTCCCATCCGTTCGCCGACGGGTGCCCTGCCAGGGTGGTCCGCGGACAAGGACTAGAAGATAGGCTGCAACTCGTCTGGCGGGCCATCAAGGACAACGGCTCTTTTCACATGCTGCGCGTCGTTCGCGACCTAAAGCCGTCGCCGTGAGCCAGGAGAGCTTTGCGTGCCTAAATAGGTCGCTCGAACGACACGATACCTCAGTAAGTCGACGTGGCCGTCAATCACTCAATCACTTCGGCATCGCCGTTCACTAGGCGGCATGAGTCCGCATATGGATAGCCCAACTTTGTGCGGTGCGCTGCCTGTTAAACTGCGAGCGTCGGTATTGGCCCCGTGCCGAACTCATCGCATCCATCTCCTCGATTGACGCGAACGGGGTCGAAGCGGAACAAGTCAGCCTATCGTTGCCACCCCACCCTCACCCCCGCGTCAGCAACCCCAACTCGAACGTCTGCCCCGACAGTGTCGAGCCGTGACCGGTGGCAAGAAATAGCGCGAGTTGCGCCACGTCGGTCTCGCACCCGGAATTCGGTCGTGCCACCACGCCGAGCACGTCGGGCGCAACGGCATAGAAGCGGATGCCCTGCGCCGCCCAGGCTTCGGCTTCGGCGCGCGTCATCGCAGCCAGCGTCGAGCGCACCACTTGCGCGAACGCCCGTTCGTTCTGCGTCGCCTCCGCCGACAGCGTCGCCACCGTCAGCACGACACCGTCTTTCATCATCAGCCGCATCCGGTTGGCGGCAACCCGCGACGTCAGGCACGCCTTCAGCAACACGTCCGAAACGCGGGCCTCGACGACCTCGTAATTGGCACGCGGCTGCGGTGCGCCGCCATCGAGCTCAACGACGTTGACCACCATGTCCAGTCCGCCGAACTCCGCCACCGCCTGACGCGCAAAGCCCAGAATATCTTCGTTGCTCGAAAGCGCTGTGACGTGCACCGACAGCTCGGCCGCATCGGGCGCCAGCATTTCCGCGAGCGCCTGCGTCACCGGACTGACCTCGTCACATTGCAAAATCACCCGTGCGCCAGCGTCCACGAAGCTGCGCGCGATATCGATGCCGGTGCGCGACGTGATGCCCGTGACCAGCACGCGCTTCCCCGTCAGCGACCGCGCGGACAGCTCCAGATCCATGCCGAAGTCGAACGCACCTGTATCGGAAATCAGCATGGCTTGCTCCTTTGAAACGCGACGGCGACCCTGGCCCCATCCAGTCCGACAGCGCATCTCGATGTGATGCGGCTATCTCGCTCGATTCGTCCTAACGAGACCTTTATGCGGCTCCGATTCGGGCGAACGCCGGACCCAAAAGCGGCCATCCCGGTCCCACATCCGGCAGCAATGTGGCAAGCTGCGCATGGCGCGAACATAACGTCAACATCCAGTATCACAGGTCAGCGTCCATTGATGCCGCCTGTAGGGCGTCACGCGTGAAGACGCCGACAAGTCACCTCTCACTTGTCACGTCGAAATGATCGCAATTGAAGCCTCGCCATCTGGTGCGCGCGCTCGACTGGGACTACGTTCAGTGACCGAATGCAGCAGTCTGCCCCCGGACGGCCCAGGAGCTACCATGACACGACGCAATTTTTCATTGGCAGCACTGAGTGCAGCCGTCGGTCTTGGTGTGGCATCGAACGCGCGTGCCGGCAGCAAGAAGGAGACCTTCGCCGTGACCAAAACCATGGACGAGTGGAAAAAATCTTTGACCCCCGAGCAGTATTACGTGTTGCGCGACCACGGCACCGAACGCGCCGGCAGCAGCCCCTTGGACAAGATCTACGCCGCCGGTACTTATGTCTGCGCTGGATGCGCTCATCCCGTATTCACCTCGGAAACCAAATTCGACAGCGGCACGGGCTGGCCGAGCTTTTATGCACCCATTGCCGACGGCGTCGCCACCTCGACGGACCGCAGCTTTTTCATGACCCGCACCGAAGTTCACTGCAGCACGTGCGGCGGCCACCTCGGCCACGTCTTCGACGACGGCCCCAAACCGACCGGCAAGCGG
>JANYHG010000022.1 GCA_025359165.1 Hyphomicrobiaceae bacterium | reverse complement strand
GGCGACACCGCGCGATAGGTGCGAGCGTGCCTGATACCACAGGGGCGTCACCTCTTATTTCTTGCCGGTCACTGGCTGTCCAGCAGAGGCTTTCGCGTTACGGGCTTTCTCAACAACGGCCTTGATGTCCGCATCAGGGTGGCTCGCGAGCCGCTGGATCAGCGCATCGTAAATGGCGATGGCGTCCTCACGGCGTTCGAGCAAACCTGCACGTTCGATTTGCGCCAGCGCTGCGACTTCGAGGGCAGCGGCATCGCTGGAAACGGCGCCGTATCGGGCTTCCAGATCAAGATAGACGGCGATCGCGTCGTCGCGGCGGCCGAGCCCTGCAAGCGCTCGCGCTTTTCCCAACTGCGCTCGGCGCAATCGCGGGATCTTGCCGCCTGGGTCGAGGCTGCGAAACCGCTGCAGATATGTGTCGAACTGGGCGACCGCATCCTGATAGCGTTGAAGTTTCAACAACATGTTGCCGCGATAGTAGTGCGCGCGCGCGACCCACTCCTTGATGTCGTCGCTCCGGGCTGGTTCGAACCGCGCCAGCATCTCGTCAAATACGGCAAGCGCCCGTGCGGGATCGGGCTCATGCAGGAAACTTGCGCCCTTGTTGTAAAGAGCCTGAGCCAAGTAATATTGGATCTCCAACTCTTTTCTATTTCCGAACCGGGCAAGCATCATGTCGATGGCTTCGACCATTTCGTCGTAGCGCCGCAACCCAGCCAGAGCAAAGATCCTGTCCAGCATCATCTGACAGATCCAGACCTGCCTATCCGTTGGTCGCCGCTGCAAAATCTGATCGAAGATCTCCAACGCCTCCTGATGTTGGCGGTTAGCCTGCAGCGCATTGCCACGCACGAAGAGCTCGAAATCCTGGTCGCGGCCCAGGGCGGTGTGATCAGCCGAGATGGAAGCATTTGGATTGACACGAGGTACCGCTTGCCGATCAGACCGGCCGTGTTCTTCCAAAACGCTCAATCCGATGACGACCGAATAGAAAACCAGGGCACGGACAAAAAAGATCGATCGGCTGATACGCGTGCCTTGTCCGCGCTGAGCACTCGACCAGAACGTGACGTGACGCGCATCGATCTCTGGCGACAGAAGCTCGGGCCAGCCACCGCACAGCCGATCAATGAATGCCGTGATCCGTCGTGCCATCATGGGCAAACACGCGCACGGATACGCCCACCAATAGGCAAATCGTCGCCGAAGGAGGCGCATATAGAACCGGGTGATCAACGGCGAATAGCCGGCGCGCGAACCGCCCTCGTCCGGCAGTGCCATCCTCTTTGTGAGGGCCGACAGGTTCTTCGGCTCAAGTTCGCTGCGGAAGCGCCGCTCGCGGTCCTGCCCTTCGATGGCCGCGCGCAAGTGAAATAGAGCGATCGGATCGGCACCGGCCAGCACATCGTCGAACCCGAAGAATGTGACCAACGCGTCGAATTGTCCGGGCGTCAGCGCCGGCGGTGCGTCGCGCATTTTTGCAAGCGAGCGCCAACCGGCTTCAGATTTCACCTGCAGCGACCAGTGTGTGGCTTGAACAACGAGCCACGTCTGCAGCCCCACAATGTCGGTCGTGCCGGCCTGCTGGACCATCTGCGCATAAAAGGTGTCGAAGTCGAACCGCGTCGCAGATGCCGAGGCGGTCACCGTGGGATTTTCGTGCAAGTCTTGTGACGCGGTACCATCAGCCTTTGGCACCTGCGGTCGCGCGGCGCCCAATATCGTCGGCACGACGTCGGCTACGGCCGCCGCCTCGAGTGCCGGTGCAGCCTCGTTGATTTCGACGATGTCATCGGGATTTTCATCACGCCAACGCGCCGCTTCCAGCGCCATCCGGTAAGCTTCATGCAAAGCCTGAAAACCTTCAGGGTCGACGTCCGGGCGCACAGTCTTCAGGCGCTGCGCGTAGGCGCGCTTGATGGCGCGCTCGTCGGCGTCGTCATCGAGCCCGAGATGCTCAAAGGCATACATCAGGCGCGTTCCACCGCATCCAGAGCCTCGATGAGTTCGCGTCTGGATCGTGCGACAGCACGATCGTCTTGCGAATCGAGGACGGCGCGGAAAGTCAGGATGTAGGATTGAAGCGAATCGCGTGCGTCCAGATACTCCTCGTACAAGCGCTCAGCACGCGCAATCAGCGCTAGGTTCTCCTGTTTCTCGCGGGGATGCACCTTGATGTCTGCGAGCGCAGCAAGGCGGGCTTTGATTTCTTCGTTAGTGAGAAGGCCGGGGTTCTGCTGGAGCACCAGTTCTCGCTGTTCACCGGTGGTGTCGACCTTCACATTGACTTGCAGAATGCCGTTGATGTCGTACGTAAAGCGGACGGTGACGCCCTTCTGCGCGCGGTCTTTCACTTTCGGCAGTGGCACACTAATTTCTCCGAGCTTGATATTCTTGGCGACCATTGGGTGTTCGCCCTGATAAACATCGACCGACATCTCCGTTTGATCGTCTGTGGTCGGCCAGAATGTATCCTCGCGGCTGATCGGCACGGCGCTGTTGCGTTGGATGATCGGATGGTAAAAGCCGAAGCGCGGCGTGCCGTCTGGATTGCGTTTGGCGACCTCCGTGCCAAGCGTATAGGGGCAAACGTCTGTGAGGATGACCTCGTCCAGCCTGGCATCGCGGGCCTTCATGCCGGCGGCGACGGCGGCGCCAAGTGCGATCGCCTCGTCCGGATTGACGTGCCGCAACGGCAGCCGCCCGAACATGCCGGCGACGAGGCGCGCGGCAACGGGCATACGGCTGGCGCCGCCGACCATGACGATCTCGTCAAGGGAACTTGGATCGAGCTTTGCATCGCGCACGGCGCGCTCGAGTGGGGCCCGCATGCGCTGGACGAGTGGCTCGGCCAGAACGGCAAAACGATCCTCGTCACACGTCCAGGTCTGTGCCGTGCCAGCAGCGGTGAATACCACACGGGCCGGCCGGGCTGGCGAGATCTCGCGCTTAGCCCGCTCCAGGCGTTGACGCAATTGAGCCAGCTCGCCCGGGGTAAGAACAGCAAGATCAAGCCCGAGATCTTTGGCGCAAGCCGACACCAGCAGCTCCAGGAAATCCTCGCCACCAAGGAAGTTGTCGCCAGCGGATGCGTGGACCTCGACGACGCCCTCGAACAGCTCGATGATGGAGACATCGAAAGTGCCGCCGCCGAGATCGAACACCAGGAACTTGCCGCTGCCAGTGCGCTTCTGCAGGCCATAGGCAAGCGCGGCGGCTGTGGGCTCGTTGATCAGACGTTCGACCTTGATGCCGGCAAGGGTACCCGCGGTTCGCGTCGCCTTGCGTTGCGCGTCGGAGAAATACGCGGGAACACTGATGACGGCCTCAACCACCTTGCTGCCGAGAGCCGCCTCGGCATCCATGATCAAGGATCGCAGGACGAGCGCGGACAATTCCTCCGGCCGGAATTTTCTAGCGCCGAGGGTGGTCTCGCGCGGGCTGCCCATCCAGCGCTTAAAGGTCGCCACGCTTCGACCGGGATGGGTGACGAGCCGGTCGCGGGCGGCCTGACCGACCAGGACCGCACCGTCCTCGTCAAGACTGATCGCCGATGGCGTCAGCACGCTGCCGAGCGAATTAGGGAACAAGACAGATCCTTGATCGCGGTAAACGCCGATCAAAGAGTTGGTCGTGCCGAGATCGATGCCGACTATCATGCTCAACGTACCACCATTCGTTACGCTCAACGCCGCCGTCCTGCGGTCACAGGAGGATGCCATGGCGTTCATACTGCAATCCATTTAACACGCCGATAGGCGAGAGGTGATCGTTCTCACTCGATTCTTTCAGCACCGCGCGCCGCCGCCACGCACGACAAAGGGCCGCGCGGGGACCTTGACCGCTGGACGCGCATCGGCCGGCCACGTCGGTATGGCGCGCCTGCCGACAGATGCATAGATTGCTAATGCGAACTCTTCACGGAAGCGGTTGCGGCGGCTTCGCTCGTGGCGGGCCGCATAGCAGCTTGCAGTTCGTCGTACCGTCGCGAAACTGCGACAGGCGTTATAAAGCGCGTTGAGAGAACTGGAGAATTTCGCCAACTGACGTTACGGCCATTTCGCTGACGTCAGCGGTACGCCCGCCGTTGCGGGCGCTGACGGCTGCAAGACGTCAATCCTTTATCTCGATGTCCAAAAAGAGCCTCTCAAACCTCCCGCATGTTCCCGACAAGAATGTCACACACGAGTTGACGTCATCTGAGCGCCACCGGAAAAAAGTTCGCGAATCCATCTTTATATCTCTGCCCGCGGATTTCGAAATGGTCGAACAACGGCGCGCGTGATAAAACAATGGAGACTGCGAAGATCAGGCGAAGCGCCCAGTCGACGCGTCATCAAATGTTCGACCTTAATTCAGTCCGACAGTGATGTGGAGCAGCAGGTGCGATCAGCTCATCTTAAGGCGCTGCTGGTGTTGGTCATTGCAGAATTGTTGGCGACCATGGCGATAGCGCAGACCCCACAAGACGCCGCGGTCCTTGCTCCCAGTGGCGCGTTGCGCGTCGGGTGCTACCCTGGCAGCCCAATCTCGATGGTTGTCGACAAGTCGGGCCAGCGTCGGGGACTCACCATCGATCTCGGGGCAGCGCTTGCCCGGCGCCTTGCGGTTCCAGTTGAACTTGTCATCTTCCAACGGCAGGGCGAAGTAGTGGAGGCAGCAAAAATCGGAGCCGTCGATTTTCTCATCACAAACGCTTCGCCGGCAAGGGCTCGTGATGTGGATTTTATGCCGACCCTTGTTTCGCTGGAGGTCGGCTACATAGTGCCGGCGGGTTCGTCGATTTCGGTGATTGGCGATGTTGACCAGTCGGCAATAAAAATCGGTGTCACGAAGGGCAGCACTTCGGAAAACAAGTTACCCCAATTGATCAAGTTCGCGCGCATCGTGCCGGTAGCGAATGTGACAGAGGCGGCCGCGCAGCTTGCGGCTGGCGAGCTGCAGGTCTTCGTCACAAACAAGGCAATCTTGTTCGAGATGTCCGATGACTTGCCGGGCTCGCGCGTCCTCGACGGCCATTGGTCGGAGGAGCACGTCGCCATCGCCGTTCCGAAGGGCAGACAGACCGCTCACACGGCGCTGAGTGCATTTGTTCAGGATGTGAAAAGGACGGGCCTGCTCTCAATTGCAATTGACCGCGCCGGCCTTCGCGGCGCCATCAGCACCCCCTGATAGAGGAGCCTGACGTTTCGCGTTTGAACGACAAGTCGTTAGGTAACACTCAGCCGGACCGCTGAGCGTCTTAAATTGCTCACCAATTTCAATTGCATAAACGGCTCGCCGGGCCGATCAGATCTGGATCGTCAGCGAGTTATAACAGAAGTGGTTGCGGGGGCGTGCAACCATCTTGATTTGCAGCTACTGGAATTGCTGCGCGCGTGTGGGTTGTGATATCAACTGGCAAAGTGGCGTTATCCTCTGACGTACGTCGATGCAAAGACCGGCTGCTATGGTTGTCGCGGGCGCGCTATACACGCCGCACGCTATTGCCCGTCCAGAAGATCGAAGGACAATTCGTCGGCACGGCTTCCATAAACTCGACAACCTGAGTCAATGCGCGGCGCCTGTCCGCGCAGTGTGATTGAGCGCTGATCGTCGGCGATTTCACCGGAAACGTCGTAGCGGAATTTGCCGCATTTCCGGGAGAATACGACAGCATAGCCGCTGTAGGCAGTTCCTGACCGAACGCCGTCAAAAAGAAGGACACCGGATTCGACGCCTTCTGCGCGCATGCCTTCGTGAGGCTGATGGTAGTAGAATCGCCGTGCGTTGCCCTGGGCGACAAGGCGCATCACTGAGCCGTTGTGGTTCCAGAAAGTTGGCCCGTTCGACGGCACAGCTGGTGACGCGATGGCGCGCTCGGTTTCTTCCTTTGGGGCGGCCAGCGCTGCGGTGCGACGCCGCTCGAAGTCTTCTTGCTGTTTTACGAGTTCATCTTTCTGAGCCTGAAGTTCGCGCTCACGTTGCTTCTGACGCTCGTCTTCCAGCGCCCGCTCACGTTTGAGTAAATCGTCTTCCCTAGCCTTGGCCTCGACCATGCGCCGCTTGTCTTCTTCGGTTTTGCGTTGTTGGTCGGTCAACCTTCGCTGATCGGCGAGTTTGTTGTCC
>JANYHG010000002.1 GCA_025359165.1 Hyphomicrobiaceae bacterium | reverse complement strand
GTCTGAACCCGCTCGATCGGCGTCGCCAGGTCGGTGGCGATGCCGAAGAACGCCGGCAGTAGAATGTCGTTGGCGAACGCGTTCAAGCCGAGCATCAGCCCGACGAACGGAATCAGAAATCGAGGCGAGACCAACGGCTTGGTGCCAATATCGGTTTTCATGCTGTCCCTAAACCAACGCCGATCAACCAATCGCACTCGAAACGATGTATCGTCTATCGCCATATCACATCAACCGGCCTGCCGGCGGCTTGGCCGCAATCATGGTATTATCGTTATCGAGAGTGCCAGCTTCCACGCTCATACCGACGGTCATAAATGCTAACTTGTGACCGTCGGTATACGCGCGCGGGGTTGGTGGGGCGGCCGCGCGGCGGCGACACGGCCGCCAAGCCGGGTGCGGAGTGCGGTCGAGCCGCGCATGATTTTGTATGTAGTCGGCGCGCGGCATCTCGCGCCCCGCCTGCTGTGCTTGTCCACCGTCTCCCGCGCTCAAAGTCGCCACAAGTAACTCCGCCACTTGCAGCAGCCCTTGCTACGCTTGAGACGTTTGATCAATCGTCCCGGTGAGAGCAAGTTGAACACGAGTGTGCCGCAACCTGAAGCAGAAATCACGCAGAAGTTGTAGGCGTGGTAAATCTCCAACGCCAATCGAAAACCGCGTTCACGCTTGATCCTTCAGGCGCGCGAGTGCTTCTTCCCGCCCGAGTACGGCCATTACGTCGAAGACGGGCGGCGAGACGGTCCGGCCCGTGAGGGCCGCGCGCAAGGGTTGAGCTACTCTGCCGAGCTTCAGCCCCTGCGTTTCCGCGAACTCGCGGACGATCGCTTCCAGCGCGCTAGCATCCCACATCTCGGCGGCCTCGAACCGTGCGATCAAACCTGCGAGCGCCTGCTTGGCATCAGCATCGATCAATTTGGCAGCTTTATCGTCCAGTTTCAAAGGCCGCTGGGCGATCAGATACAGCAGACCTGCGGCGAGTTCGGGGAGCGTTCGCGCACGTTCCTTGAGGCTCGGCAGGGCTGCCACCAGCTTTGTCGCGCCGACGGCGTCAAAGGCTGCCAGCAGTGCTACCCCTGACACCAGATCGGGACGCACCGTCGCCACCTCTTTCAACAACTTAAGGTCGGGTCTCGCGGGTGATTTCAGATCCACCGCGATCGTCAGGTCCGCTGCACTGCCTACACCCGCCAGACAGGCCCGGAGATGCTCAAGCAGCTCGGCATCGGAGGTTTGCCTGATATAGTTGCCGTTGAGATCGCTCAGCTTCGCAAAATCGAAGCGTGCCGCCGATTTGCCGACATCAACGATGTCAAACCAGGCGATCGCCTGTTCGGTCGAGAAAATCTCGTCGTCGCCATGGCTCCAGCCCAGGCGCGCCAGATAGTTCCGCAATGCCGCCGGGAGATACCCCATGCTGCGGTACTCGTCGGTGCCCTGCGCGCCGTGGCGTTTCGACAACTTCGCGCCGTCGCCGCCATGCACCAGCGGAATATGCGCGAACGCCGGCAGCTCCCAACCCAAGGCGTTGTAGACCTGCGTCTGCCGCGCGGTGTTGGTAAGATGATCGACGCCCCTGATGACGTTGGTTACGCCCATGTCGTGGTCGTCGACGACAACCGCGAAGTTGTAGGTGGGCGCGCCGTCCGAACGCAGAATGATCATGTCGTCGAGGTCCTTGTTCGGAACGACGACGCGGCCCTGGACCTGATCGTTGGTGACTGTCTCGCCGGTCCGCGCCGTCCGCAGCCGAACCGTCGGCTTCACATGCGCCGGCGCGGTCGCTGGATCGGCATCCCGCCACGGGCTTTCGACGACGTAGGGGCGTTTCTCGGCCTCCGCTTTGGCGCGCATCGCCGCAAGCTCGTCAGGTGTGAGATAGCATTTGTAGGCGCTGCCCGCTGCCAGCAATTGCGCTGCGACGGCGCGATGCCGATCGGCGCGCGCGAACTGAAACAGCGGCTCACCGTCCCAATCGAGACCCAGCCATTTCAAGCTCGCAAGGATCGCCGTGACGTGCTCGTCCTTGGAGCGTTCGCGATCGGTGTCTTCGATGCGTAGCAGAAATTTGCCGCCGGTGTGGCGCGCGTAAAGCCAGTTGAAAAGCGCCGTCCGCGCGCCGCCGATATGCAGCGTCCCGGTGGGCGATGGTGCAAAGCGCGTGACGATTGCCGGCGCGGACTTGGAATGCGGCTTGTCGGACATTGGCTGGTTGTGCTGTGCTCTTGATGTTGCGGGGAGTGGGGGCGCTTTAGCACATGGGTGGCGTTGGCCAAAGCGGCACGGCGGTCGAGCCGGGCGAGAGCGGCACGAGCCTGCTTGCCCGCAGCCAGCGCCGTTGGCTGCCCGGTCGCTGTGCAGACGCCATCAGGTTCGAGCTCGAGGCCGAACAGGACCGCTGGTTTCTTTGGCGTGCGGTGGCGTTCGGTGCCGGCGTCGCGCTGTATTTCGGGGCGTCGTTCGAACCTCCGCTCTGGGCTTTGGGACTGATCGCGGCAGCCGCATTGTTGGTGCACGGCCTTGCGCGTCGGATCGGCCTATGGGGGCTGGCGACCGGCTTTGTGTTTGCGATGGCGATCGGTGCCGTCGTCGGCAAACTCAGGACGGAATACATGCGCGCGCCCGTGCTGACGCGACCGGTCAGTTCTGTTGTCGTGCACGGCTGGGTTGAACTGGTGGAGCCACGACCGTCGAGAGGTCAGCGGGTCACCATGCAGGTCCGCTCGATCGACGGGTTGCGTCGCGACGAATGGCCGTGGCGCGTGCGTGTCCGCTCCGTGCACGAAGACGCCAAGCTCGTGCCCGGCCTGGCTGTGCGTGTCCGCGCCACGTTGGCCGGACCTCAGCCGCCGTCGCTGCCGGGCGACTTCGACTTCGGCCGCTACTCCTGGTTTTCTGCGCTCGGCGGTATCGGACTGGCGGTCAGTCCCATCGTCATCGAGGAAACGGACGAAAGTCCGCCCCTCACGTTACGGCTCAAAGCTGCGAACGAAGGTGTTCGCTATTGGATCACGCGGCGCATCATGGCAGCGCTCCCAGGTGAAACCGGAGCGATCGCTGCCGCACTGATCACCGGCGAGCGCGGCGGCATCTCCGACGCGACCAACAACGCCTACCGCGACAGCGGGCTGTTTCACATCCTGTCCATATCGGGCCTGCACATGGTGGTGATGGCCGGGGCAATTTTCGCCCTGATCCGGGTGACGCTCGCAGCGGTCGCGCCGATCGCCTTGCGCTTCGCCATCAAAAAGTGGGCAGCGGGCGGCGCGCTGGTAGGTGCGCTCGGCTATCTCCTGATCTCGGGCTCGTCGTTCGCCACCGTGCGTTCATATTTGATGATCTCGATCATGTTCGTGGCGGTCATGCTGGACCGCAACGCGGTCGCCTTGCGCAACGTGGCGCTGGCCGCCTTCGCCATTCTGATCGTGTTTCCCGAAAGCATTTTCGATCCGGGATTTCAGATGTCGTTCGCGGCGGTGACGGGCCTGATCTCCATCTACGAAGCCATCAAACGCCGCGCGGAGCGGAAGACGCATGGCTCATCCGATCGGGGCGTCATCGCGACTGGCGCTGCGCATTTCACCGGCATCATCACCTCGACGCTGATCGCAAGTGCGGCGGTTGCGCCATTCGGGATCTATCATTTTCACAACACGCAGATGTTGGCGATGCTGGCCAATCTTGTCGCCCTGCCGCTGTGTGACATCTACGTCATGCCGCTGGCGCTGGGCGTGCTGATCGCCCTGCCGTTCGGGCTCGAATACTGGCCGCTCGCCGCGATGGGATGGGGCATCGACGGCATGACGACGATCGCGCGGGCAGTCGCGGCGTTGCCCGGGTCGGTCGTGCGCATTCCCTCGATTCCGACGCTGTCGTTTCTGCTGATGGTGTGTGGCGGCCTTTGGGTGCTGCTGTGGAGCCGGCGGTGGCGGCTGCTCGGTTTTCTCCCCATCGCGGCGGGATTGTTGTGGTCGCCCAGCCGTCCGCGGCCCGACGTCATCGTCAGCCGCGACGGCACCACGATCGCGGTTCGCGCGGCGGACGGGCGCTTGTCAGCGGTGGCGGTGCGCGGTGGCATGTTCGAACTGGCGCGGTGGCTCGAGTACGATGGCGACAGCCGGCTTGCCAAAGACGTCGCGGCTGCGCAGAGCTTCACCTGCGATGCACTCGGCTGCGTGACGCACAGCGGTGGGCATGAGATCGCGATCCTCTCAGGCGCAGCCGGACTGCGCGACCATTGCGTTACCGCCGCCGTCATCGTGATGCGTTTCACGACACCGCGCCGCTGTAGCGCCAGACGCTCAACCGACGCCGCACCGTCCCCGGTCATCGCCATAGATCCGTCCGCAAACCGCAGTGGCAACGGTCACGTGTTGTATTTCGAAGGAACGGGATCCGCACGCTCCATCCGTGTGCAAACCGTGGAGGCGGCACGCGGCGAGCGGCCCTGGACCCGCGCGAGCCTGTTGGCCGCCGTCGACCTGCGCCGACGCGCCGAAGTCCTCGATACCGGCGATCTCCCACGCGAAACCAACGTGCCGTTCGCCACTTCACGACCAGACGGCGATCCCGAACCGGACGACGACACCCTGCGCCGCCCCGGCCTGCGCGAATGAGCAGGATTGTCCCTGCAGTCGCGTGAAAGTTTTAAACGTCCCGCTGAAACACACGCTCCAACAAAATCGTATCAACGTGCCAGTATCGCCGTGACGCCGAGATGCGCCAGATCGTCGTCCTCGGCTTGCGTGAGGCCGCTGACGCCGACTGCGCCCACCACCTGGCCGTCTTTGATAACAGGTTGTCCGCCCGCGAAGCCCACGTAGCGCGGGTCGCCGAAGTAGGCGACGTCGTAGCCGTTTTCCGTATGCCGCACGGCACGCCCCAGATCTGCGGAAGCACGCTTAAGGCGCGCGGCGGTAAAGGCTTTGTTGGTGGCGACGGTCATCGAATTGAGCGCCGTGCCGGACATGCGCAGCAACGCGATCAATTCGCCGTGGGCATCCGTCACCGCTATCGTGCCGAGCTTGCCGCGTTTGATGAGTTCCGCGCGGACAGCGGCGACGGCGACGCTGGCGTCTTCGTCGCAAAGAGTAAAAACTGTTTTCATGTCTGTTCTCGTTTTCAGGACGTGGCGTAGAGAAAATCCAGGCGGGCAGTTTCGCGCAAAACCGCTTCGGGCGCACCGACCCGCGCGGCCTCACCCCGCTGCGTGTCGTTGTCGAAGCTGCGACGCAGATAGCTACCGAGATGCCGGGCACGCTCGATCATCTTGGTGCCGACGCGATGCCGCTCGACCGAAAAGCGCTGCAGCGCCGCCAGGACGTCGTCGCCGCCAGCCAGATGCGCTGCCAGCGCCTGGCCATCGGCGGCGGCCTTCAGCACACCTGCCCCCACGTGCGGCCGCACGACGAAGGCGGCATCGCCGACGAGCGCCACCCGTCCGCTGGCCATCTCGGGCACGGCGAGATCATAGATCGGCTGCAAAAACGGATGCGGGGTCCGCGCGACGACATGCTTAAACCAGGGTGCCAGCACCTTGTTTGCGTGGTCGCGCATTTCGGAGACCACTGATGGCGCGATGACATTCGGCGGGATCGAGAGTTCGTGTCGGTGTCCCTGCGCGTCGGTCAGCAGCTGCGGTAACTCGGTCAAGCTATCGGCCGGCCGATACCAGACGAAGTTGTAGGAGCGCCGACCCACCGCAAAATCTTCCCCCGCACCGGCCACGGGATAGCCGACCATGTGCTCCCCCGGCGGCAGGTTGAACGTGAACAGCGACGATCGCACAAAAGGTGCCGCGTCGACCAACGCCTCCGGCAAAATTCCACGCCAGGCGACGTATCCGGAGTAAGCCGGTCCCACGTTTGGAAACAGACAGCGGCGAACGCTGGAGCGAAACCCGTCTGCGCCGATCAGCACATCGGCCATTTCCTGACGTCCATCGGCGAAGCGCACGGATATTCCGTCCGGCAACGTCTCGCAGGACTGGAAGTCGAACCCCGAATGATAATGCTGTTCGGGAAATTGATCCGCCAGCAGCGTATGCACCCGCGTCCAACCGGTCGCGATCTGCGGCATATCCCTGCTCGCGATTACGGTGTCGCTCGCATCCAGGACGACGCGGGTCGGGATGGAAACACCAAAGTTGACTTCGGTGTCGATGCCGAGCGAGGTCAAAAGTGTCCGCAGTTCGGTGTGCGCCAGAATGCCTGCGCCGCGAGCGCTGAGCCGTTCGCTGGTGCGCTCGAATATGTCGACCGACCAGCCGGCTTGACGCAAAAACAGGCCCGCGCTCAGTCCAGCCATCGACCCACCGACTATCACCGCTCTCGGTTGGCGTCGTCGCGTCATGCGTCCCCTCCGTGGATCGCCCACTGGCGCTTCACCCGGGCCGGCAGGCTTCGGCCATCTCGCCTGTAGACAGACGCCGCCTTCACCCCTTACCCATGCAACTTCGAAAGTCCAGGGAGAGACTATCATGAAACTCGTTCGCTTCGGGCCGGCAGGCGCCGAAAAACCCGGCCTCGTCGACGCCGCCGGCAAAATTCGCGATCTGAGCGGCCATATCGCCGACATCACCGGCGCGACACTCGCCCCCGCCAGCCTCGATAAACTGCGCAAGATCGATCCGGCCACACTGCCCGAAGTGCCCAAGGGCGTGCGCATGGGTTCGCCCATCGCCAAGTCTGCGAATTTCATCGCGGTAGGGTTGAACTATGCTGACCACGCCAAGGAAACTGGCGCCCCGATCCCGCCCGAGCCGATCCTGTTCAACAAGCTCGCCAACTGCATCGTCGGCCCGAACGACGACGTGATGATCCCCAAGAACTCGCTGAAGCTCGACTGGGAATGCGAGATCGCTTTCGTCATGAACCAGCGCACACGTTACGTCGAAGAGAAAGACGCTCTGAAGTATATCGGTGGCTACTGCATCTGCAACGACGTGTCGGAGCGCCACTTTCAGGCCGAGCGCAGCGGCCAGTGGATGAAGGGCAAGAGCTTCGAGACCTCGGGTCCGCTCGGCCCATGGCTGGTCACTACCGACGAGATCAAGGATGTGCAGGCGCTGTCGATGTTTCTCGACGTTAACGGCAAGCGCATGCAGACCGGCTCGACCAAGACGATGATCTTCTCGATCGCGCATCTCGTGCACTACATTTCTCAGTTCATGGTGCTCGAAGCCGGCGACGTCGTGACAACAGGCACGCCTCCCGGGGTCGGCCTCGGCATGAAGCCGCAGACTTTCTTGAAAGCCGGCGACGTCATGAAGCTCGGCATCGAAGGCCTCGGCGAACAAGAGCAGAAGGTCGTGCCCTTCAAGCTGTAACGTTGCCCGATCAATCTCGTCGGATCGGGCACATCGGTGCCTGAGCCGATCAACGAGCGCAAGCCCAGTGTTTGGGCGCACTCACGTCATTCCCAATTATGCGTCATGCCGGCGTAGGCCGGCACCCACGACAGAGTGCCAAGTGGCAGAGCTTGTCGTGGGTCCCGGCCTTCGCCGGGATGACGACAGGAGAGGGATCAAATGCGTGGGTCACAACACTAGATCCGGGTACGCATCATCATGGAAAAGCGCGCGATATTCGGGGGCTGGCTGGTGCCGTATCTGCTGCTGGTGCCGCAGATGGTGGTGGTGCTGTTCTTTTTTTATTGGCCGGCGGTGCAGACGGTCTGGCAGTCGTTCTTGCTCGAAGATGCCTTCGGACTGCGCACCGATTTCGTCTGGTTCGACAATTACAAGGATCTCGCCAGCCGCGAATATCTGCAGACGATCGGACGCACCGTCGTGTTCTCGACGTGCGTGACGGTGCTGTCGCTTTCGATCGCCTTGCTGCTGGCCATTCAGGCCGACAAGAGCATCAAGGGCGCGGGCGTTTATAAAACCCTGCTGATCTGGCCCTACGCCGTGGCGCCGGCGGTGGCGGGTGTGTTGTGGCTCTTCATGTTCCAGCCCTCGCTCGGTGTCGTGGCGCGCGCGATGCGCAACCTCGGCATTCCCTGGAACCCGATGCTGAATGGAAACCACGCGTTGTTGCTGGTCATCCTCGCCTCGGTGTGGAAACAGATCAGCTACAATTTTCTGTTCTTTCTAGCGGGGCTACAGGCCATCCCGCGTGCCGTCCATGAAGCCGCCGCCATCGATGGCGCAAGCCGCACGCGCCGTTTCTGGACCGTGACGTTTCCTTTGCTGGCACCGACTGGCTTCTTTCTGCTGACCGTCAATATCGTCTACGCGTTCTTCGACACCTTCGGCATCATCGACGCGATGACCGGCGGCGGGCCGTCGAAGGCAACGGAAACGCTGGTCTACAGCGTGTTTTTCCAAGGTCGGCTGGGTGGCAACCTCGGTGCGTCGGCGGCGCAATCAGTCGCGCTGATGGTCATCATTGTCGCGCTGACCGCCGTGCAATTCCGCTTCATCGAACGCAAAGTGACGTACTGATGACGGAAGCTGAACACGCGTCGGATCAATCGCCCGTCACGCTTCGAGCACACGTCGACGACGCACGACGCTCCTTCGAGGAGACCTGCTGATGGTCGAGCGGCGGGGCATTTCGGACTACATCGCGCACGCCATCCTGATCGTGGGCGTGCTGATCATCGCGTTTCCAGTCTACGTTTGCTTCATTGGATCGACGCATCCGAAAGACATCATCGCCAACGGCGACATGCCGCTGTGGCCGGGCCCGGTGTTCTGGCAGACCTATCGCGATGCGCTGTTCGCAGGTTCCAACACCACCACGCGGCAGCCCGTCATCCAGATGCTCGCCAATAGCTTCTGGATGGCCATTATCATCACGACGGGCAAGATCGCGATCTCGATTCTATCGGCCTACGCCGTCGTCTATTTCAAGTTTCCGTTCCAGCGCACCGCGTTCTGGCTGATCTTCATGACGCTGATGCTGCCGGTCGAGGTTCGCATATATCCGACATACAAGATCGTGTCGGACATGCACCTGCTCGACACGTTCACCGGCCTGACCGTACCGCTGATCGCCTCAGCGACAGCGACGCTGTTCTTTCGGCAATTCTTCATGACCATTCCGGACGAATTGGTCGAGGCCTCGAAGCTGGACGGTGCCGGCCCGATCAAGTTCTTCGTCGACACGGTGCTGCCGCTGTCGCGGACGAACATCGCAGCGCTGTTCGTGATCCTCTTCATCTACGGCTGGAACCAGTATCTGTGGCCACTGCTGATCACGACGCGCGAGGAGATGCAGACCATCGTCATCGGCATCAAGAAGATGATCGTGACTGCCGACGCGCTGACCGAGTGGAACACTGTGCTCGCCACCACCATGCTGGCGATGCTGCCGCCCGTGCTTGTCGTCGTGCTGATGCAGCGCTGGTTCGTGAAGGGTTTGGTGGAGACGGAGAAGTGACGCGCTGGGCTATCACGCTTGTGCTAATCCTGATCCTTTTAACGCCGCACCTTTTTGCGCCAGAGATTCATCTCCCTTCGGGCAATGCGATGCCGCCAGGCATGACGATGACTATATACCAAATGCACGGCGTTTGGTTGCACAGCGTGGTAGCGTCGGTGACGCTAGCCGGATTGATCGGGGCATTGAGTTGGCGCCTGAGTTGGCACCAGCGACGCGCGAACTATCACACCCGATACAATGTCGCCTTGGCGATACTAGCATTTCTTTCGTCGACTATTTTTTGGATTTCAAAATGGCCGCCGTAACGCTCGAAAACGTTAGAAAGACTTACACCGGCAATGTCGAGGCGGTGCGGGGTGTGTCGCTGACGATTCCGAACGGATCGTTCACGGTGCTGCTCGGGCCGTCGGGCTGCGGGAAGTCGACGTTGTTGCGAATGATCGCGGGGCTGGAAACGATCACCGCTGGCACTTGCGCGATCGGCGATCGCATCGTCAACGACATCGAGCCGGCTGAGCGCGACATCGCCATGGTGTTCCAGAACTACGCGCTCTATCCGCACATGAGCGTCTACGACAACATGGCGTATGGCCTGCGTAACCGGCGCACACCCAAAGACGAGATCGAGCGCCGCGTGGCGGAAGCCGCCAAGCTGCTCGGGATCGAGGAGTTTCTCGCGCGCAAGCCGCGAGCCTTGTCGGGCGGGCAACGCCAGCGCGTCGCCATGGGGCGTGCCATCGTGCGCGATCCGCAGGTGTTTTTGTTCGACGAACCGCTGTCCAATCTCGATGCCAAGCTGCGCGTGTCGATGCGGCTGGAGATCCGCCGCTTGCACAATCGGCTGAAAGCGACATCGATCTTCGTCACCCACGATCAGGTGGAAGCAATGACACTCGCCGATCAGGTTGTGGTCATGAATGGCGGCCAGATCGAGCAGGTGGGCGCACCGACGGACGTGTATCGTCGTCCTGCGTCGAAGTTCGTGGCCACCTTCATCGGCTCGCCGCCGATGAATCTGTTGCCGGGCAAGATCGTGGCACCAGGCCAGATCGAGGCGGGTGGAGGCGCGCTCGCCTATGACGCCGACGCGTTCGATGCGCGCGTCGGTGCCGGTGTCGACATCGGCATTCGCGCCGAAGATATCGTCGTCGGCGCAAGCGGCGGAATGCCATTCGTGCACGAATTCGTCGAGGAACTGGGCGCGACCCGCGTGATCCACGGCACCGTCGCGGGCCATCCGCTCGAATTCGTCACACCGGCCGCTGCGGAATTGGCTGCAGGTAACTCCCTGCGCGTCAGCGCTGCCAGTCCCGCCGCCGTGCACGTCTTCGATCCGGCGACGGGACGGAGTTTGCGACGATAGGCAGCAGGCAGTGGGACGCGCTTCGACACCACCACCAGCCTGCGCTTACCCGATCCGCGTGCCCTTCAACGATCCCGTCCCGAACGACCCCAAAACCACCGTTCCGCTCATCGTGTCGCCGCTGACGGTGACATCGAACTCGAGTTTTATCGGCATCGGCTGGGTGCGTTCCGACGTCCATGTCAATCGATCACCGGCAACACTCCCGGAAATGTCCCGGCTGCCGTCCTTTGCGACACCTGTACCCGAAAAGGTTGATCCATCGACGAGCAACGTCAATTCGCTGTCCTGCGGCCCCATCGGTGTTTCCACTGTGACCTTCCATTTTCCGGTTGCCGACATGCTCCGTCTCCTTTTGCTCGTTTCGACTGCCGACAGCGTACACGAAGCCCGACACGCGCCAAGCTCTCGGCGCACCGGGTGCAACTTGATTTTTGGACAGGCCCGCTGCAGTGTCGCCGCGTTTGCCGGCAGGGGCCGCGCTTCGGGATTTCCGCACGGTGATACTTTCGGCACTATCGAGCGCCAACCCGGCGATGGCGCTGGCTGTCGGCGGGCTGATCATCGGCACAGCCTTTGGTTGGACAGTCTACAAGACCAATTTCTGCATCATGGGGTCGTTGTCCGACATCCACAATCTCGCGGACTGGCGGCGGTTTCGCGCCTGGGTGCTGGCGGCCGCCGTGGCGATGCTGGCGGCGCAAGTGTTGCGCTGGTCCGGTGCGGTGCCGCTCGAGCGCTCGATGTATCTGACGCCCTCCCTCAACTGGTTCGGGCACGCATTCGGCGGCGCAGTTTTTGGTTTCGGCATGGTTTTATGCGGCGGCTGTCCGACGCGAAATCTTGTGCGGTTCGGCGCGGGCGATCTACGCGCGATGATCGTGCTGATAGTCATCGCCATCACGGGCTTCGTGACGCTCGGTGGCTTGTTTGGCCCATTACGTGATGCGCTGGAACAGCTGACGGCACTCAATCTGCGCCGCGTCGGCATGAGCACCCAGAGCCTTGGTGCCGCGTTGGCGACGAGCGGCGCTGGCACCGCTGTGGGCCTCGATCTCGTGCTCGCCTGCGTCGCAGCACTGTCGGCGTGCGTATTCGTTTTCAAAGACCGGGCATTCGCGACATCGCGGCATCACGTCGTCTCCGGCATAGCGGTGGGACTGCTGGTGGCGTGTGGTTGGGCATTGACCGGCCTCACCTACGACGAGTTCGCAGCGCAGCCGTCGGCGCCGATTTCGCTCACCTTCATCCGACCGCTCGGCGACACGCTGGATTGGCTACAGCGCTTTACCGCAATCCCTATCCCCGGCTTCGGCATATCCAGTGTCGTCGGCACGCTTATCGGTGGCAGTCTGGCCGCGTTGCACGCCGGTCGTTTTCGCGTCCTCGGATTTGCCGACGTCGCGGATCTCAAAGCCAACCTGACGGGTGCCGTCCTGATGGGGATCGGGGGTGCGATGGCGCTCGGCTGCACCATCGGACAGGGCGTCACCGGATTATCCACGCTGGCGATCGGGTCGATCATCACGACATCAGCGCTGGTATTCGGCGGACTGCAGGGACTGCGCTATCTCGAACGTTCGATGACCTGATCGGCGTCATGGCCACGTTACGATCTGGCACTGAACCAACCGGCAATGGACGCGCGTGGACGTAAGCTCGAGAGCACCTGATGCGGCACAGTCTCCGACAACATCAAGACGAGCGTCGCACTCTCGGGCCTTACATCGAACGACGCCAAATTTATTCGGGTGGGATGGTCCGGCGGATGATCGGTCCCCGAGGGCGGCCAGATTCGAAGACAGCCGCCGTCTGCGGCCTGCCAAGCGTCGTTTAGATAGGCCACCACAGACACGATCCGATTACGACGGCCGGCAAAGCTGTCGATGTGGCGCGCGTAGAAGCCTCCGACAGGGGTCAGTGCAAGATGCGCCTCGAAGCCCAATAATCCGAGAAACAAATTCCTATTGAGCGCCAGCCGCAGCAACTCCGCCGCTGCGAGGAATTCGACCTGTGCCGATGTGCTCGAATCGAGCCAGCGGATTCGGGCCCGCCGAATGTCCGCCGCGTGCGTGTGTCCCTCCGCCCGTCCGATACCGGCGTCGACTGCGGCTGCATCCGTCGGCAACGCGAGCGCCTCGTGTTGCAGACGCTGGCACATGCGCGCATCGAAATAATCAGCCACGACGGCATAACCATGGGTCGCGAGCCCTTCCGATATCGCGACCATGTCGGGTGACGTCACTTAGGCGCCGTGGCGGCCATCGATACGCCCGTACCGACTGGACACGACAAGCCCGTACCACCAAGTCCGCAATAGCCGTGCGGCACCTTGGCCAGATACTGCTGGTGATACTCTTCGGCGAAATAGAACTCGGGGGCGTCAATGATTTCAGTGGTCGGCGGCCCGAAACCGTTCGCCGCCAGCACTTTTGCGAACGCTTCGCTGGAGGCCAGCGCAGCAGCCTTTTGTCCCGGCCCGTATGTGTAGATGCCGGAGCGATACTGAGTGCCGACGTCGTTACCCTGACGCATGCCCTGCGTCGGGTCGTGGCTCTCCCAGAAAGTCTTCAGCAACTGCTCGTACGAAATCACCGCCGGATTGAAAGCCACCAACACCACTTCGTTGTGACCGGTCTGCCCGCCGCACACCTCGTCGTAGGTCGGATTGGGTGTGTACCCAGCGGCATACCCCACGGCGGTGACGTGGACACCGCTTCCCAGTTCCCAAAATTTCCGTTCGGCACCCCAGAAGCAGCCCATTCCGAACATCGCGATTTCAATACCAGCGGGGTAGGGACCTTTCAGCTTGGCTCCGCTTATGAAGTGTTCGGTCGCCGTGGCGAGTGGCGTCGTTCTGCCTCTGAGCGCAGTCGCGGCGGTGGGCATCACGGCTTTCTTGCGGAACGAGAACATAAACGTCTCCAATCGGCTGACTTGCGATGCGTGAACATGGGGATTGCCGGTCAATTTGCGTAGATGTTGACGCGACGTTTCTTGCGGCCCAACACCGCCATCGTCATACCGAAGCCGCCGATAAGCAGCCAGATGGGCAAACCCAGCAAGCGAACGCAGACCGGATCCCACAGCAGCGGATGCACGCCGCGTTGGATAATTGTGGCCGCAGCAGCAAGCGATTGCGGTGAAACGCTTTTCCAATAGCCGAGCGTCGAGGTGACGCTGAATACCGGGCCATTGGCCGAACGCGTCAGGTCGCTCACCAGCGCAATCATCGCCACGAGCAACAACACCCAGGCAACGAAACGAAAAAGGGCCATCGGTCGTCTCTCGTCCGGTTCACATCTTCGCGAGGTCGGGTGTAAGATACGGTTAACTGTCCAACCGAAATCGCACCGCTCGATTACTTCGGCGCCACCGCCGGCACCGCTTTGGACACCGGCAACGCTTCCAATACTGTGCGACAGTCCGCAGGCAACTTGTCAAGCGTCAACGGCTTCGGCGGTGGTGTGTCCGACTTGGGGGCAACCGGTTTCGGCGGGGCCGACAACAGTGCGAACCAGTCGACCAGCTCCTTGCCGCAACCGTCGTCGCCGGTCGGAAGCGGTTGCGCCTCGCAGCCGACAGCGCCCTCGGGGCAGCGAATCCGCACGTGAAAATGATCGTCGTGTCCCCAGATCGGACGCATTTTCCCAAGCCAGGTCCGATCGGGATCGTTGACGGTCGCCTCACACAACGCCTTCTTGATCGTTGGATGCACAAACACGCGCTCGACCTCGCCGAAGGATGCGGCGCGCTTGAGCAGCCGCACATGATCTGCAGTCCACAGTTTTGGATCGAGGTTGAGTGTGCCGGCAATCCGCATGTTGGATGCCGACTTTGCCTCGCGCTCACCCGCTGTCAAACGATGGGCCGGCATCGGATCGTACCAGATGTCGACGTCCAAGCCGACCTGATGGCTGGCGTGGCTCGACTCCATGGGGCCGCCGCGTGGTTGCGACATGTCGCCGACGAGTAATCCCGGCCAGCCATCGAGGCGACGTGCATCCTGCGCGAACCGCTCGAGAAACGATACGAGATTGGGATGCCCCCAGTTGCGGTTGCGCGACAGGCGCATGGCCTGCCAGTCGGCTCCGTTGACCGGCAGGGCCTGGGCACCCGCAAGGCATCCTCTGGAATAAAAACCGATCGCGCGTGCTTCGATCGGTGCCGGCGTTTTGGCCGCTGCGAACAGCGTCTTGGCCGCTATCACGGGAGGGGCCGGAGCTGCGGTCGAGACGGGTCGGGGCGACGGCTGGGTGGCTGCACTCTCGTCGGCAGCCCATGTCGCGCCGCCACCGGCCACCAGCAACAGAGCCGACAGCATGGTGATCAGCTTCGCGTTTGCGCCGCCTGACGGGCGCGACACCATTCGCTTCAACGCTGCGCTCGCTGCTCGCTTCATCGGTCCTCCGCTGCCGCCCAGACTGTCACCGCAATTTCGGAACTCTGCCGTTACCTACCGAAAGTGGCCGGACCGCGATACGTACTTTTTGCAACCGGCGATAATTTCTATAGACTTACGTCTTGCTGGTAAGTTCCCGACGCCAAGTCCGCAGCGAGCTCGAACACCCATGGTTTCAGCCGGTACACTCGCGCTCTTCTTCGCCACCTGCGTGGTGCTGGCGCTGACGCCGGGACCGAACATGAGCCTGATTGTCGCCAACACGCTGGCAGGCGGACTGCGCGCGGGACTGACGACGCTCGCGGGCAGTTCGACCGGCTTGGCCATCCTCGTAGCGGTCGCCGCCGCCGGCATGAGTTCGGTCATGGCGCTGATGGCAGAGTGGTTCGATACTGTGCGCTGGGCGGGTGCGCTTTATCTCGTGGTGCTCGGCGTGCGGCAGTTGACGGCGTGGTGGACGTGGCGCGCAGACACGACACCGCCACCGCCGCCGGCCGCAACGACCACCTACACGCACGGGCTGCTGGTCTCGCTGTCCAATCCGAAAGTGCTGTTATTTCTAGGGGCGTTTCTGCCGCAGTTCGTCGACGTCGACAGGCCTGCGGCACCTCAGCTGGTCGTGTTGGCCGTCGTGTTCTGGGCGACGCTGCTGCTGACCGACCTCGCTTACACCGTTGCACTGGCGCGGGCGCGCGCTACCGTGGACATCGGCAAACTCAGGGTGCTCGACGGTCTGGCGGGAGCCCTGCTCCTTGTCGGCGGTCTGGTTCTTGCCACCGCCCGCCGACCCGGGTGAGCAAGTACACTCAGCCGCCAGCGATCATCGGCAAAATATGAACGTCGCTGTCGGCACCGATCTCCTGGAACAGGGCATCCTGATAAATCTGGCCGTCGATGGCCACAGCCACGCCGGCCTCGAGATGTGGTTCCAGTTCCGGGAACCGCTCGCCGAGCAGCCGCAACAACCGCTGTATGGTCGACGCCTCGACTTCGAGCGTGCGGACGCCACCGGTAAATTGGGTCAGTTGGGTAATCAGCGTGACATGCGCCATGGTCTCGAACCAGATAACTTTCGCGGTTGAAGTTGTAGCAGCCAGCCGCCGAGCACGCGGCCCCCCTACCGGCTGCCGCGAATTCACCCTATTGTCGTTGCTGGTGCGTTGGCACCCCTAATTCGTAGCGGCACTCGCCTGACACTATGCTCGTTATCTGACTGTGATCGCCAAGAAGTTACCCTGTCACTCCCTGCGGCTGGTATGATCCTGTTATGACCTCTCCCCTGCAGTTCCGTCCCGGCCCCCAACCCATCGTGCTACCGACGTCGCAGCGCGTGTTCGAGCGCAAGGTGCGTTTGGCCAAGTGCGCTTTGCTACTTGAGGCAGCGTGGCCGCGACTGTGGCTGCTGATCGGATTGGCGCTGGTGTTCATCGTGGCGTCGCTGGCCGGGGTTTGGGCGTTGCTACCCGAGTTGGCACATAAGGCCTTGCTGGCGATGTTCGCGCTGGCGGCGCTGGCCGTCGTGGTGAGCCTGTTGCGCGTGCGTGCCCCCAGTCGGGACGCCGCCATCCGCCGCCTCGAACGGCGCTCCGGTGTCGCGCATCGACCGGCTTCGGCCTACGAGGACGATGTAACTGCCGCCTCTGACGATCCTGTCGCGGCGCACATCTGGGCCGCACACAAGAGCCGACTCGCAGCGGCCATCGCCCGCCTGCGCGTGGGGTCGCCGTCGCCGCGCACCGATCGCCGCGATCCCTTCGCGTTGCGCGCGCTGGCAGTATTAACAGTGGTTACATTGACATTTCTGGCCGGCGACGCCGCCAGCGACAGGCTCGCCGCCGCCTTCCGCTTTGGTCCTTTGGCGAAGTCCGCCGACGCACGGCTCGACGCCTGGGTAACGCCGCCCGCCTACACCGGCAAGGCACCGATCATGCTGGCGGATGGCGCACGCGGCCTTGCAGGACTCAAGATACAGGGCACTGGACCCTCCGAGGTCCCGGCCAACAGCGTGCTGTTCGTCCGTACGTCCGGCGGCATGCGGAACCTTGCGCTCGAAATCATCGCAGATGTGCCCGCTGGCGCGCCCGCCGCCAAACCGATCCGCATCGAGCCACCGAAACCGGAACCATCGGTGCCCGCCGCCAAGGGAGCGGCTGCCTCGGTGCCTGCCCCGATCGTCGAGAGCGATACCGCCGAACTCAAGGCCGAATTAAAGACCAGTGGCACCGTGCGCGTGCTGTCGGGAACCAGCGAACTGGCGCGCTGGTCGTTCAACGTAACACCCGACAATCCACCGAAAGTGACCTTCACGCGCGAGCCCGAGCGCACGCTGCGCGGGTCCCTGCGCATTCCCTACAAGGTCGAGGACGACTACGGCGTCGCCTCGCTCGAGGGCCGCATCGCGCGCTTCCGCGACAAGACCGACACGTCGGCCAACGCCTGGGCGCGCGCCGAAAAAACCAAGGGCCCGCGCCCCCCGTACGAGCGCCCGCCGCAGTTCACGATCCGCCTGCCGCAGAGCTACGCGAAAGAGGCTACCGGCGTCAGTTTACATGAGGTGGGCGACCACCTGTGGGCGGGCTTGCCGGTGACGCTCACGCTCGTCGCCAAGGATCTTGCCAATCAGACGGGCAAGTCCGAAGCGCGCAAGATGGTCCTGCCGGCGCGCCAGTTTTCCAAGCCGCTTGCGCGTGCCGTCGTCGAGCAACGCCGCGATCTCGTCGACGATCCGCGTCAACGCCCCCATGTGCTGATGGCGCTCGACGCCATCACGCTCGCGCCCGAAACCGGCATCTCGGACCTCAATGTCTATCTCGGGCTGCGCTCGGTATATTGGCGGCTCAAAAACGACGCCTCGCGCGCCACACGCAACAGCGCCATTCGCCAACTCTGGCAGATCGCTCTGCGCATCGAGGACGGCGCATTGTCCGACGCCGAGCGCGCCTTGAAGGCGGCGCAGGACAAGCTATCGAAGGCGCTTGAAGACGGCGCGACCGACGAAGAGATCAAGCAGCTCATGCAGGAGCTCCGTCAGGCGATGGCGAAGTTCCTCGAGGAGTTGTCGAAGCAGGCGGAAGGCAAGCCGCAGGACCAGCAGGGCTCCGATCAGAACCAGACACTGAGCCAGCGCGACCTCGAACAGATGATGCAGAACCTCGAGAACATGGCGCGGTCGGGCAACCGCGATCAGGCACAGCAGATGCTGTCCGAACTGCGCGATCTGATGGATCGGCTGCAGTCGGGCCGCATGGCCAACCAGCAGGGTCAAGGGCAAGGCGAAGGCCAGAAGCTGATGAACGAGCTGGGGGAACTGCTCGGCAAGGAACAGCAGTTGCTCGACGATACATTCCGCCAGCAGAACCAGGCCGACAACGGCGATCAGGGCGAACAGGGCCAGGGTCAGCAGGGCGAAGGACAACAGGGGCAACAGGGCCAAGGTCAAGGTCAGCAAGGACAGCAGGGCCAACGCGGTCGTGGCCAACAAGGCCAGCAAGGCCAGCAAGGCCAGGGGCAGGGCCAGCCCGGCCAGGGCGGGCAGCAGCGTCAGGGTCAGGGTCGCCAGCCCGGCCAACAACCCGGCCAGGGGCGCGGCCCCGGCCAGATGGGCCAAGGCCAGACCGGCCCCGGCCTGGGCGAACGCCAGCAGGCGCTGCGCGATCAGCTCGGACGCTTGCAGGAGGGGATGGGCCGCCAGGGCATCGATCCCCCCGGACAGTTCGGTGAGGCCGGCAAAGCCATGCAGCAAGCCGAAAAAGCGTTGCGCGACGGCGATCTCGAAGGCGCGGCGGAAGCCGAGGGCCGCGCGCTCGACCAGTTGCGCCAGGGCGCGCGCTCCATGGCCGAACAGATGATGAAGCAACGCCAGCAGCAAATGGGCCAAGGCCAGAATGGCCCGACCGGACCGCGCGGCCAGCCAGATCCGCTCGGCCGCGCGCCGAATATGACAGACGGCTCCGATCCCGGCACCGGCGTCAAAGTCCCCGATCAGATCGACGTTCAACGCGCCCGCGAAATTCTGGAGGAGTTGCGTCGCCGGTTGGGCGAAAACACACGGCCGACATTCGAGCTGGAATATCTGGAGCGTTTGCTGAAGCAGTTCTGACGAGGGCGTGTGGTGGGCTGGCATCTCGCGCTCACGCGCGAAATGGGGCTAGCCCCAGACCCCACTGGAGGGACGCGTCCCTCCAGACCACCCGCGTTTGGACGGCTCGGCGGGTTGATGGGCATGAGTGCTATTGACGCGCAAATTTCGTGGAGTTGGACGGGCCGCAGACTCTGCTCCCGCCACGGCGAGAAATCATTGGTCGGAGCGGGGAGATTCGAACTCCCGACCCCTTGCTCCCGAAGCAAGTGCGCTACCAGGCTGCGCTACGC
The DNA here is from genome assembly GCA_025359165.1 of Hyphomicrobiaceae bacterium. GTDB lineage: Bacteria > Pseudomonadota > Alphaproteobacteria > Rhizobiales > Hyphomicrobiaceae > JABFRJ01. The sequence continues at coordinate 11,662 of JANYHG010000002.1, read as the reverse complement.
TCCGCCCGACCGATGATGGCAGCTCGAAAGTTCGGGACTGATATTCCGAACCGGCGAAGCTGAAAAAACGGCGTCCCTTCGGAGCGCCGTTGTGCAGCTTATAGCGAGCACGCGATAACCCTGCAAGCGGATACCGCGATGTTTGTCGCGATTGGCGGAGTTAGTTCAAGCGCCGGGAGAAACGCGGAAACATTATGGTTGTAGCTGCGCGTCGTATGCCTCGATAGGGCCCGCTGTCGATGGATGGCGGGACCGGTGATGCTGCACTGAAGTCTACATCAGTCTACATCGATGACGAAGCTATCTGCGACCTCACCCCGCCACGAAACGGTAGCCGCCATCCTTGCGTTCGACGCGGCCCACGCCCGGCCAGGGCAGGTGATAGCCCACCAGCCCGACGCGATCGGTCGCGAGGCGATCGAGGAGTCGCGTGCGCGTCACCACCGCCATATCCTGATCGAGATCTGGACCCCACGGCCAGTCTGGGCGCTCGAACGATACGACAGGGTGCGACAGCGCATCACCGCCGATCAACAATTGCTGTCCATCCGAACTCAAAAGAACGGAGGCGTGCCCGGGGGTATGTCCACCCGTATCCAGCAACGTCACCCCGGGCACGATCGCGATCCCTGGCTTGATAACGTCGATACGTGGTGCGAGGCTCCGCATCCGGCGGGCGATCCCGAGCGTCATGCCCTGTTGCCCCTCAGGCACCGACGCTTCGACGCTGGGCATGAGCCAGAAATCCCGCTCGGCAGCGGTCATCACGTGGCGCGCATCGGGAAATCGAGAGGCGTCGTCCAGCGGATCGAACAGGCCCCAGAAATGGTCGGGGTGCGCATGGGTGAGAACGACGTGCGTGACGTCGGACAGCTTGAAGCCGGCCTGTTCGAGGCGATCGGGGAATTTGCCGGTGGTCGGCACGAAGTCGGTGCCGCCGCCGCAATCGACGACGATCACCGCAGCGCCGATCTTGACCAGCGTGATGTTTACTTGCGCAAAGTAGACGTCGCCCGCCGCCACCCGTCCAGCCAACAAGGGCACGACCACGCGAGGGTCGGTCTTTGGCAGCACATACGACAGCGGCAAACTCATGCTGCCGTCGCTGATGACGGTCACTTCGGCGGCACCGAGCTTAAATGTGTGCGGCGACGACTGCGCGGCAGCGGGACGTGCCCGACCGTCGAACGTTGCCCCAAGTGCCGCGCTGCCAGCCAACGCGATTGCGCCTCTGCGCGTCATCAAGCGAGGCGGTGTTGGTTGTTTCACCTCAATTCACCACGCGCTTGCCTTCGGGGCTGTCGAGCGAGAACGCGGGCACGGCGACATCGAACAATTCGCCGTCCTCGTTGGTCATCTGGAAGCTTCCGACCATAATCCCCGATGGCGTCGGCAGCGGGCAACCGGACGTGTATTGGAACTGCTGGCCAGGTTTCAGCGTCGGTGTCTGCCCAACGACACCGGGCCCGCGCACTTCCTCGACATGGCCGGTTTCGTCGGTGATTTTCCAGACGCGCGAGCGCAGCCTTACCGTTTCCAGACCCTCGTTCTCGATGCTGATCGTATAGGCCCAGCAATAGCGGTTTTCGTCCGGGTCGGACTGCTCCGTCAGATATTGCGGCAGCACGGTCACGCGGATACCGCGCGTAGTGGCCTGATAGCTGGAAGTCATGGGCGGCGCGCGGCTCCCTACTCGAAGCGGAAATATGATAGTAGGCGTTCGACGCGCCGGGTCAATCACGGCCACGTGTCGAGTTGCGGTGCTTCAGATGTTCGACGCGCGGTTACGCCCATTTATCGACGGTCCGCTGGACGCGATTGCGCTGAGACTGGTGCGCAGCGGAGTTCGGGCTGATACCATCACCTGGGTAGCACTAGCGGCAGGTCTCGGCGGCGCGGTGCTGGTCGCAGGACTCGATTTTGGGTGGGGCCTGGCACTGTTTGTGGTCAACCGTGTGCTCGACGGCCTCGATGGCGCGGTGGCCCGCCGCACGGCGCTCACCGATCGCGGCGGCTTTCTCGACATCGTTTGCGATTTTCTCGTCTATGCCGCGTTTCCGCTGGCCTTCGCATTCGCCGACCCCGACAGAAACGCGTTGGCGGCGGCGTGTCTGCTGGCAAGTTTCATCGCCAGCGGTTGCACATTCCTGGCGTTTGCGGCAATCGCTGCAAAACGCGGGCTGAGCACGTCGGCGCAGGGACACAAGTCGATCTACTATCTCGCTGGCCTCGCCGAAGGCTTCGAGACTATCGCAGCCTTCGTGACGATGTGCCTGTGGCCCGCAGAGTTCCCCGTCATCGCCTATGGCTTTGCCGCACTGTGCCTCGTCTCTGCTGTTGCTCGCATCGTCAGCGGCTTGCAGACGTTGCGGTGAGGCAGGAGTGCAGGCCGTCGCGTCAAACCTTGGCTGCCACCTTGTCGGGAATGGTGTAGCCACCAGACGGCACTTTGATCACGTCCATGGCAGTGGTCTTGGTGCGCGCGTTCTGCTCAGAGATATTCTGACGGCGCACATTGGGTTTATGGCGCAGCGTCAACACGATTGCACCGATCATGGCGACCAGCAGAATCAAGCCTGCACCCTGAAAGAAGTAGACGTACTTGGTGTAGAGCACGCGACCCAAGGCTTCGGTGTTGGTGATATCGGTCGGGATGGGGGACGCGCGCGCGATTCCGGCGGGCAGAGCGCCGGGCTTCAGGAACTGCGTCGCGACCAGGAAGACGATTTCCGCCAGCACAAGCAATCCGACACCAGCGCCGAGCGTGGCGTTCTTCATGAAACCAGCGCGCAACTCGGCGAAGTCGACGTCGAGCATCATGACGACGAACAGGAACAGCACCGCGACGGCACCGACGTAGACCACGACCAGTATCATGGCGAGAAATTCGGCACCGAGCAGCACGAACAGCCCCGCCGCGTTGAAGAACGCAAGGATCAGATACAGCACGGCATGAACAGGGTTCCTGGCCGAAATGACCATGAACGCGGACGCCACCGTCAGCGCGGCGAACAGGTAGAAAAATGCAGCGGTGAGGGTCATGAGTGGGTTCCGACGAGGCAGTAGGCGGCAGTCAGCGAAGGCAATAGGCAGTAGGCGTGCATAAAAGGCGGCAACGGGAAGCTCGGGCTCGATCGTACACGTTCATCGGTATGACGTTCGTGCCTATGGCCGACTGCCTATTGCCTCACCTGTACGGCGCGTCCTGCTTCAGATTGCTGGCGATTTCGCGTTCCCAGCGGTCGCCGTTCGCGAGCAGCCGGTCCTTGTCATACAGCAGTTCTTCGCGCGTTTCGGTGGCGAATTCGAAGTTCGGCCCCTCAACAATGGCATCGACCGGGCAGGCTTCCTGACACAGTCCGCAATAGATGCATTTGACCATGTCGATATCGTAACGTGTGGTGCGGCGAGTACCGTCGTTGCGGCGCGGGCCGGCTTCGATGGTAATCGCCTGCGCCGGACAGATGGCTTCGCACAGCTTGCAGGCGATGCAGCGCTCCTCACCGTTCGGATAGCGACGCAGAGCGTGTTCACCCCGGAAGCGCGGGCTCAGCGGCCCCTTCTCGAAGGGATAGTTGAGCGTTTTCTTCGGCGCGAAAAAATAGCGCATCGTCAGGAAGAACGCCGAAACGAACTCCGTCAGAAACAGCGATTTGACGCCACGTGCGATGTTCATAGATGGCTCCGTCGCGTAGGGCGCAATAGCGTTTCAGCGTAGTGCGCCGCTGCAAATTCCCGGGGTGCGGCAATGGTGCAATACGCTGCGCTATTGCACCCTACAAGTTCCAAACTCATCGCACCTGCGGCCCGTATTGTAGCAGGCCAGCGACAACGACGACCATCACCAGTGACAGCGGCAGAAAGATCTTCCAGCCCAGCCGCATGAGTTGGTCATAGCGGTAACGCGGCACCATCGCTTTCGCCATGGCGAACATGAAGAAAACGAACGTGATCTTGAGCAGGAACCAGAGGGGGCCCGGCACCCAATTGAGGGGCGCGATATCGAGCGGTGGCAGCCAGCCGCCGAGAAACAGGATCGACGTCATCGCGCACATCGTCACGATGGCCACATACTCGCCGAGCATGAACAGCAGGTATGGCGTCGACGAATACTCGACCATGAAGCCGGCGACGAGTTCGGACTCGGCCTCAACAAGATCGAAAGGCGGACGATTGGTCTCGGCGAGCGCCGAAATGAAAAAGATCACGAACATTGGAAACAGCGGCAACCAGTACCAGTCGAGCAGGCTGGATTTGAGACCGAGCTTGGTGCCGACGCCGACCTGTTGCGCTTTTATGATGTCGTTGAGGTTGAGCGAGCCAGCGCAGAGCAGCACGGTGATGATGACGAGCCCGATCGAGACTTCATAGGACACCATCTGGGCAGCCGAACGCAGCGACGACAGGAACGGATATTTCGAATTCGACGCCCAGCCACCGATAATGATGCCGTAGACCCCCAGCGACGAAATCGCGAACAGATAGAGGATGCCGACGTTGAGATTTGTCATGGCCATGCCGTTACCGACGGGGATGACCGCCCAGGCGGCCAATGCCAGGATCGCGGTGACGAGCGGCGCCAGCAGGAACAAACCCTTGTCGGCACCGGCCGGAATGATCGGCTCCTTGAGCACGAACTTCAGCAAGTCGGCGAACGACTGCAGCAGTCCGAACGGGCCGACCACGTTGGGACCGCGCCGCATCTGCACCGCCGCCCAGACTTTGCGATCCATCAGCAACAGAAACGCCACGATGATCAACAGGGTGACCAGCAGCAGCAGGCTGAGCCCCGCTGTCAACGCGAGCCACAGCCCCCAATCCCACCAGGTGTCAAGCGTTTTAGGATACATGCTTCAGCTTTCACTTCGATCTTATGCGGCGGCGCGTCACTCGATTTCTGATCACTGCTCGAAAAAGCTCATTCCGCCGCCGCGCGGTTTGCACCTTTGACGTTGGCGGAGAGCGCTGAAAGTTCGCCCATGATGGTCGAGGCGCGGGTGATCGGGTTGGTCAGGTAGAAGTCACGCACAGCATTGGTGAACGGTGCAGACGTCATCTGACCGCCCAGACCCGACAGCTTGCCGACGGCTGCGGGGTCGGCTGCGACCACGCTATCGAGGCGGGCGAGTTGCGGCGCAGCCGTATACATGGCGGCGCGCAGACTTGCGAGCGTGTCGTATGGCAGGGTCTGCCCGGCGTGCGCCGACAGCGCGCGAACGATCGACCAGTCTTCCTTGGCCTGCCCCGGCGCGAAACCGGCCTTGAGCGTCAGCTGGGCACGCCCCTCTATGTTGACGTAAGTGGCCGACTTTTCGGTATAGGCGGCACCCGGTAAAACGACATCGGCGATATGGGCACCGTTGTCACCATGACTGCCTTGATAGACCACGAACGCCTTGCCGAGCCTCGACGTGTCGAACTCGTCGGCACCGAGCAGGTAAACCACTTCCATTCCACCCGACAGCATGCCCGAGAGATCTTTGCCGCCAGGTCCCGGCACGAAGCCGAGATCGAGACCCGCCACGCGCGACGCCGCCGTATGCAGCACGTTGAAGCCGGTCCAGCCGTCCTTGATGCAGCCGAGCGACTGCGCCGCCTTGGCGGCGGTTGCCAGGACGGCGGCACCATCCGCGCGCGCGATCGCGCCGCCGCCGACGATGAACATGGGCCGCTCTTTCTGCGCCGGTGCGTGGCCGACGAATTTGGCGAGGGCATCCGGTCCGTTTCCGAGGTGGGTGTACTCGTAGCCGAGATCGATCTTTTCGCCGATCACGCCAACCAGCAGGCCACCCTGTCGCCAGCGTTTGCGAATGCGCGCGTTCAGCACGGGCGCTTCGAGGCGCGGGTTGGTGCCGATCAGCATGATCGCGTCGGCCTGTTCGATGCCAGCGATGGTCGAATTGAAAAGATAGCCGGCACGGCCCTGTGCCGGATCGAGCTTGGCGCCGTCCTGACGGCAATCGATGTTGGTCGAGCCCAGCCGCGTAAGCAGATCCTTCAGCGCGAACATTTCCTCGGCACCGGCGAGGTCGCCGACGATTGCGCCAATCTTCCTCGGGTCGGCCGCTTTGAGCTTTGCGCCGATCAGGGCCAAGGCGTCGTCCCAAGATGCGGGCTTCAATTTGCCGCCGACGCGGATATAGGGCTGATCGAGCCTTTGCGTGCGCAACCCATCGGCGACGTGGCGGGTCTTGTCGGAGATCCACTCCTCGTTCACAGCATCATTGTTACGCGGCAGGATGCGCATCACTTCCCGGCCGCGCGTATGAACCACGATGTTGGAGCCCAGCGCGTCCATCACGTCGATGCTCTCGGTCTTGTCCATCTCCCAGGGCCGCGCCATGAACGCCCAGGGCCGATGCGTCAGCGCGCCCACCGGACATACGTCGACGACGTTGGCCGACATCTCACTCATCATGCCTTTTTCGAGGTAGGTGGTGATTTCCATATCTTCGCCGCGCCCGATCGCGCCCAGCTCTTCGACGCCGGCGACCTCCGTCATGAAGCGGACGCAGCGCGTGCACTGGATGCAGCGCGTCATCATCGTCTTGATCAGCGGGCCGAGGTTCTTTTCCTCGATGGCGCGCTTGTTCTCGGTATAGCGCGACGCCCCCAAACCGAAGGCCACGGCCTGGTCCTGTAGATCGCATTCGCCGCCCTGGTCGCAGATCGGGCAATCCAACGGGTGGTTGATGAGCAGAAATTCCATCACGCCCTCGCGGGCCTTCTTCACCATCGGCGACTTGGTGTTGATGACCTTAGGGCTGCCATCTTTGTTGGGTGGCAGATCGTTAACGCCCAGCGCGCAACTGGCCTGCGGTTTCGGCATACCCACAACTTCGACGAGGCACATGCGGCAGTTGCCGGCGATCGACAGGCGCTCGTGGTAACAGAAGCGCGGCACCTCGGCCCCCGCCTGCTCACACGCCTGGATCAGCGTGAGCCCGTCTTCGACTTCGATCTCGCGGCCATCAATGATCAATTTTCTCGGCATGTAACTTAGGCCTCAAAGTCTTGCACTGCGACAGCCACGGCTTCGAACTCGACGATGCAAAGCCAGGTTACACATGACCCGAGTTTCACATGACCCGTTTCACATGCCCCAAAATGCCCCTGCCCCAACATGCCCATGACTATGGGCCCGCCAGTTGCCGCCCGCATCTGCTCCGGAGTCGCACCCTCGTGGCGGTCTTTAGCGTGGGTCGTCGCAGGATGCCAGAGCTTTGCGCTGTCGATCCGTTGACGTAGGACTACGGCAAGTCGACCAACGCTTGACCTCGCGGCCAGAGCCGGGAATGAACAGCGGCGGTCTTTACCCGTGAACCGGCTTGCTCTGCAAAAGAGAATATCTCGATGCTCGCCCCTGTCGTCTCGCCTCTGCTCGCCGCGATGCCCAACGTCGCCCACGGTTTTTTCACGCGCGAAGGCGGTGCATCGCGCGGGTTGTATGACAGTCTCAACTGCGGCATCGGGTCGGCCGACACGCGCGGCGACGTCGTCGAAAATCTGGGCCGCGTCGCGCGCCATCTCAGCACCACGCCCGACCGGCTCGTCACCTGCCATCAAATCCACTCGTCGACGGCGCTGCTCATAGACGCCCCCTGGACGCCCGACGCACGACCGAAAGCCGACGCCCTCGTGACGCGCACGCGGGGCCTTGCAATCGGTGCACTGGCGGCGGACTGCACGCCCGTGCTGTTCGCCGATCCCAAGGCCGGTGTGATCGGGGCGGCGCATGCCGGCTGGAAAGGCGCTCTCGGCGGCATCCTGCAATCGACCCTCGCGGTGATGGAGCAAGCCGGTGCCCAGCGGGCGAAGATCGTTGCGGTCGTCGGGCCTTGCATCAGCCAGGCAGCTTACGAAGTCGGCCCGGAATTCGAGGCGACGTTTCGCGAGGCCGATGCCGCTTACGCCGCCTATTTCGCCAAAGCGAACCCCGAGGCACGCGCGCGCTTCGATCTGCCCGGCTTTGTCGCCGATCGCCTGCGCGCGGCCGGCGTCGGCCAAGTCGAGACGCTGTCGGAATGCACGTACCTGCAGCCCACTCGCTTCTTTTCGTACCGCCGCACGACGCACGCACACGAAGCGGACTATGGGCGGCAGATTTCCGCCATCGCGCTCGCTTAAGCGATGCTTTTCCACATCTTCAGCGTGGTATCGCAGCGTAATTTTGCCGAATGAGCGGCAATTTGTCGTGGTCGCGCTTTACGGCAGATTAAGGAAAGATTAAGCATGAGTCGTGTGTACCGGTTTTGAACAACCACGCCGCAATGTAAGTATGTCGGCAGCCGGAGGTCCTGTCCTGGACGTGGGGGCTTCTTCGTGACGACTATTTTTACTGGTGCTGACCGGGCGCTCGACCGCAAGGCGACTTTACGCAAGCCGACACACGGGTCGACGCACGGGTCGACGCACGGGCCGACGCACGGGCCGACGCAATCGGCAGCGCTGCGTGCCTCGGCACAGCGACGCGGGGTCATCGCCTCGATTTTGATTTTGTCGCTCGCGCTCGCTGGCTGCGAGTCGAGTTCGGGCATACTCGGCCAAACCGGATCGACGGGGCCTGAGACGCAACTCGTGCAAACTGCGGCGATCAAGCCGGCAGCGACCCGCATCAGTGTAGCGCCTGTGATCGGCGCACCCGACGGCATCGCCAAACAGCTTGCGCAGGATTTCAGCGCGGCCATGGGCCAGAAGAACGTCACACTAGTGTCGCCACAAGATAAATCCGACTACGCCGTTCGCGGCTACATCGTCGCGGCCAAGGATAAGGGCGCAACCAAGGTCTCCTATATCTGGGACGTCACCGATCCGAGCGGCAAGCGCGTCAACCGTGTCACCGGCGAAGAGGTCGCAGCAGGGATGGCGGCCGGCGACGCGTGGTCGGTCGTGACACCGCAGACGACGCAGGCGATCGCACAGAAATCGGCAACGTCGCTCGCCAACTGGCTGTCGCAGCAATCGCCAGCGTCCGGGGCCGTGGCTTCCGCGTCACCGACCAGCATGGGTGCGGTCGCGCCGACTGCAGTAGGCGCGTTGCCCCCTGCCTCTGCTCCAGTACCTTCGGCCCAACCGCGCATGGCGGCTGCAACCTCTCCCTCTGCTGGCGCAGCGCCGGTGGCGGCCGTCATTCCGTCTCTGACCGGTGCGCCCGGCGACGGCAACAATGCGCTCGCCGCCGCACTGCAGGCGGAGCTGTCGAAGAACGGCGTCAACTCGGCCAGCCAGGGCGGTCAACCCTATCGCGTCGAAGGCGTCGTCAAAGTGGGCAATGCCGCCGACGGCAAGCAGCCGGTTCAAATCGACTGGAACGTCAAAGATCCCGCCGGCAAGCGCCTCGGCACCGTGACGCAGAAAAATGAGATCGCCGCCGGTAGCCTGGATCAGTCGTGGGGCCGCACCGCCGATGCCGCGGCTTCCGCTGCGGCACAGGGCATCCTGAAGTTGTTGCCGAAAACGACTGCAGCCAACTGAGCAATGTTTTCCGGCACGGCGCGATAGTTTAGCTGTGTCGATTGACATATTTCCTTCTTATATCCGGGCTCGGAGCGTTTACACGCCCGGGCCCTGTTGCTATGGAACGGGCGTTCTCGGCATTCCCCGCACGGAGAAATCCCATGCCTTTCGATTCGAATTCGAATGACGGTGGCAGGGGGGACCGACGCATTCAGATCGTCGCCGGCAACTCCAATCGGCCGCTCACCGACGCAATCTCAGCCGAACTCAAGCACCCGCTCACCCGCAGTTCCGTCAAACGCTTTGCCGACATGGAAGTGTTCGTGGAGATCCACGAGAACGTGCGCGGCCAGGAAGTGTTCGTGGTGCAATCCACATCTGCGCCGGCCAACGACAATCTGATGGAAATGCTCATCCTGTGCGACGCGCTGAAGCGCTCGTCGGCGAAGCGTATCACCGCCGTCATGCCGTACTTCGGCTACGCCCGCCAGGATCGCCGGCCGGGTCCACGCACCCCCATTTCCGCCAAGCTCGTCGCCAACATGATCGAGCGTGCCGGCTTCGACCGCGTCATGACGCTCGATCTGCACGCCGGCCAGATCCAGGGCTTCTTCGATATGCCCACCGACAACCTCTACGCCGCCCCCACCTTCGCGCGCGACATCCAGGAGCGCTACGATACCTCGAAGGTGGTGATCGTCTCGCCAGACGTCGGCGGTGTGGTGCGCGCACGCGCCTTGGCGAAACGCATCGGCTGTCCCATCGCCATCTGCGACAAGCGGCGCGAGCGCGCGGGCGAGAGCCAGGTCATGAACGTGATCGGCGACGTCGAAGGCATGCGCTGCATCCTGATCGACGACATCGTCGATTCCGGTGGCACGCTGGTGAACGCGGCCAACGCGCTGCTGGCCAGTGGCGCGTCGGATGTCTATGCCTACATCACCCACGGTGTGCTGTCGGGCGGCGCGGTCAACAAGATCACCAACTCCAAGCTGAAGCAGCTCGTCATCACCGACAGCATCCAGCCGACCGAACCGGTGAAGGCCGCAGGCAACATCCGCATTCTCTCGATTGCGCCACTTCTCGCAGAAGCCATCGCCCGCACCGCGCGCGAAGAGAGCGTGTCGAGTTTGTTTTACTGAGGTCGGGTGCGTGACAAGCGGCGCGAAGTGCAGTTGCCTCGCTGCCTCTCGCTCATGGCCATCGTCATCATGAGCGCTGTCGTAAAGACTGTCCGCTTAACGGGCTAAACCGCGCTTGTCCGCAGCTGCATTTCCACGGCCTGCGCGCGTCGGTTTTGACCCGAAGCCGAAGTGGCGAAGGCCGAGCTTGCGCTGTCGCACAGAGTCCGCTTACGATCATCGCGTCAGAAGGAGGCACGACGACATGGGCACAATAGGGTGCATCGGTGATTTGGCAACGACGATCTTGGCGTTCGTCCGTTCCTCGGTCGATCGGCCGACAGACGGAAGTTGAGTGATAGCGGTGAAATAGTGTCCTGACACCCAGTCGAACAGAATTGATGCGCAAATGACGGCACGACCAATTATTACCCGTCTCGATTCGCATTTCGTTTCCTCAGGTAACGAGTACCTGCATCCGTTTTTGCGAAACGACGGCTCATCGGTGCTGAAGTCCGGCACCCTGTATGTGAAACAAACGTCGAAGGATGGCAGTGTCGAGTCAAAATCGTTTTTCAATAATACAGACCTGGATCCGGGAGAGACAACAAAGCTAATCGAACAGTTTTTCGATGCTAAGCGTCTTGTCTTTGTGAAGTACGCAGAGGCGCGGGGAAAAGAATATTCGCTTAACATAAGTGCCAAGCGGGGTTGGTTCCGTTGGTCTTTAAAGTAATTATCGGCCGGAAGTGAAAAAGACCGAAGTCACGAGTACTCGCGTCCGCTGCGTCCCCAAATAGCTCTCGCCAATCGGTCCGCTTCCGTCTTCGCAGCTAACGGCAGGCCCGGGTCACGACCCACCGTCCCTGTGTCACAATGACTTTCCGCTAACCTAACAAAGACCGGACGAACTTTAAGCCCGTCGTCGCCGAGCCGGTCATGCACCCTTTTGGCCCGTAGCGGGCCTGTTCGCAATGTGTTCCGTCGACGGACGGTGTGGCCGCAGCCGAAGTGGGCATCCCGGCATTTCGGCCAGGACATCGCAATTCTGTTGCGCTGCAGATCGTACCGAAGTCGGACTGCTG
>JANYHG010000211.1 GCA_025359165.1 Hyphomicrobiaceae bacterium | reverse complement strand
GGAGTCGTTTTCCGGTTCGCTAGCTATTATCCCCAGAAGCCGCGCGGCTTTGTCGAGGTCAGCCGTTTCCGCATCACGCTTAGCGGCGATAGCCAACAGGATGCTGGCTTGTCGGCGAGCTTCATCCGCCTCTTCCACCTTGGTCCTTCGGCGGAAGGCAAAATCTGTCAGCGCGTGTTTCTTCCAGTCGTCGTCCAGCAAATTTTGTTCTCGTTTCGATTTTTTTGTTGACCAAACGCTACACCAGAAACAATACTCGGTCAACGGCGATGATTTCTTGTCTACCTAAGACTCCCATGTTTCTGGTCCACAGACTCCACCTTCGGCATAAGTATCAAAAAACTTCTTGACACATAAAGATATCTTTATATGTTGCGCGTCATGTCCAAGGCGCGTGGCAACCTGACGTGTGAGTTTCTCGTGACGGCGCTGAAGGCGGCTGCTGAGCCGACGCGTCTGCGCATTCTGGCGTTGCTTGGTGCCGGCGAACTCAACGTCAAAGACCTGACCCGAATTCTCGGCCAGAGCCAGCCTCGGCTCAGTCGCCATTTGAAATTGCTGGCGGATGCCGGATTGGTCGAGCGTGCGCGCGAAGGCAGCTGGGTTTATTTCAGGCTTCCGCTCGCCGCAGACAACCTCGCGCATTCGCTGCTCGCCGATCTCGATCGCGAAGACCCTGTTTTGGCGCGCGATTGCCTGCGGCTTGATGCCGTCAAACGCGAGCGCGAAGCCGCCGCCCAGGAATATTTCGAGACGCAGGCTGGCAATTGGGATCGTATCCGCGCGCTGCATGTCGCGGAGGCCGAAGTCGAGGCTGTCATGCGCAGCGCACTTGGTGCCGCGCCGATTGATCTGCTGGTCGATGTCGGCACCGGGACCGGTCGTATACTTGAATTGTTCGCGGACAAATTCACGCGCGGTCTGGGCTTCGATCTCTCGACGGCGATGCTTGCGTACGCACGTCCAAAACTCGATCGTGCGGGTGTGGCTCATGCCCAAGTTCGACACGGCGACATCTACGATTTGCCGCTGGCGGACGAAACTGCCGATGTCGTCGTGATGCACCAGATCCTGCATTATCTCTCCGATCCGGCGCGCGCCATCGGTGAAGCTGCGCGCCTTTTGGTGCCCGGTGGCAAATTGCTGATCGTCGATTTTGCCCCGCATGCGCAGGAGTTTCTGCGTGAGACGCATAGGCACGAACGCCTTGGATTCGAGACGGCGACGGTCAGCCAATGGCTCGCCGATGCGGGCCTGTCCGTCGACACCGTCAGCGCACTCGCGCCCGATGCGATCGATGGTGTCGACAGGTTGACTGTTTCGTTATGGCTCGCGCGCCGGCCACCACTGCCGGACGCGCCGCTCAAATCTCGTGCTTCCCTGGAAAGGACAGCGTGACATGAACACGCCCTCACCCCGTCGCAGCCAACTGATCGGTGCTGGAGAGATCGACGTCTCCTTTGAATTCTTTCCGCCGAAGAACGACAAGATGGAAGAGAGCCTGTGGGCGTCCGTCCGCCGTCTCGAACCACTCGCGCCGAAATTCGTTTCGGTGACGTATGGCGCAGGTGGCACCACACGCGAACGCACGCACAACACGGTCTCGCGCCTGATCAACGAGACCGCGCTGGTGCCAGCGGCGCATTTGACGTGCGTCGGTGCCACGCGCAGCGAAGTCGACGAAGTCGTGCAGGCGTACTGGGATTGCGGTGTGCGTCACATCGTGGCCTTGCGCGGCGATCCGCAGACCGGCGTGGGCACGAAGTATGCTGCGCACCCTGGCGGCTACGCGACGTCCTCGGATCTCGTTGCCGGTATCAAGAAAGTTGCGCCGTTTCAGATTTCGGTCGGCGGCTATCCGGAGATGCACCCGGAAAGCGCGTCGCTTGCTGCCGATATCGATACCTTGAAACGCAAAGTCGATGCCGGTGCCGACCGCATCATCACGCAATTCTTCTTTGACAATACGCAGTTTCTGCGTTTCGTCGAACGCTGCCGTGCTGCCGGCATTTGGTGCCCGATTTTGCCGGGCGTCGTGCCGATCCACAATTTCAAACAGATCGCCGGCTTCAGCAAAAAGACCGGCGTCGGCATACCGTCGTGGCTCGCACGCAAGTTCGATGGCCTGGATGACGATGCGGGCACGACGCATCTTGTCGCCGCAGCGGTCGCTGCCGAGCAGGTTGCCGACCTCGTCGATCAAGGCATCCGGCAGTTCCACATTATCACGATGAACCGCGCCGATCTGGTGTTCGCCATCTGCCACCTGCTCGGCCTGCGCGCCCGTCCCCTCGACTTGAAAAAGGCAGTCAACGCATGAGCACGCGCACAGATCGCATCAAGGCGCTGCACCGGGCGGCGACCGAGCGGATTTTGATTATCGACGGCGCGATGGGCACGGAGATCCAGAACTACAAACTCGACGAAGCCGGTTATCGCAGCGAGCGCTTCAAAAACTGGCATCGCGATGTCAAAGGCAACAACGATTTGTTGGTGCTGACGCAGCCCCGCATCATCGAAGCCATCCACGAAGCCTACTTCGAAGCCGGTGCCGACATCATCGAAACCAACACCTTCAATGCGCAAACCATCTCCATGGCCGACTACGGCATGGAAAGCTTAAGTGCGGAAATGAATATCGCCGCGGCGAGGCTGGCGCGCGAAGCCGCCGACGCGGCGGAGAAGCGGCACGGACGACCTTATTGGGTCGCCGGTGCCGTCGGCCCCACGAACCAGACGGCATCGCTTTCTCCCGACGTCAACGATCCCGGCTTCCGGAAAATTTCTTTCGATGAACTGCGCGCCGCTTATTTCGAACAGGTCGTGGCACTCATCGAGGGCGGCGTCGACATCATCTTGATCGAAACCATTTTCGATACTCTCAACGCCAAGGCTGCGGGCGTCGCCACGCTCGAAGCGTTCGATGTGACCGGCGTGAAGTTACCGATCATGATTTCCGGCACGATAACCGATCGCTCCGGCCGCACGTTGACTGGCCAGACTCCGACTGCGTTCTGGTATTCGATGCGCCACCTGAAGCCCTTCTCCATCGGTCTCAACTGCGCACTCGGTGCCGACCTCATGCGCCCGCATCTAGCCGAGATCGCCGGCATTGCCGACACACTTGTGTCGGCTTATCCGAACGCCGGCCTACCCAACGAGATGGGTGGCTACGATCAGACGCCGCACGAGATGGGCTGTGAAATCGAACCTTGGGCGAAAGACGGTCTCGTCAATATCGTCGGCGGCTGCTGCGGTTCGACGCCTGCTCACATCGCCCACGTCAAAGAGCACGTGCAAAAATACGCGCCGCGCAAGTTGCCAGCGATCGCGCCGAAGATGCGTTTGAGCGGCTTGGAAGCGTTTGTGGCGGGGTGATAATCGATTGATGGCTAAGAGGAGACGCGAATGCTGCGCGCAATCGATGATCTACAACATCTAATAAACACTTACTGCTACAATCGAGAGTTAAAATCAAAAATCGAAGTGCGCATAGCTGATCCAGCTAAAAGTTCTCTGACCGTTGTATCCGATGGTTCTTCAAATGCGACGATCGATTTTTCTAAAAGGTATGATGGTGAGTGGCACGATGACGACGATTGGGTAAAATCCGAGCAAGAAATTT
>JANYHG010000197.1 GCA_025359165.1 Hyphomicrobiaceae bacterium | reverse complement strand
AGATCGAGATCGGTTTCGGCGCCATCGTCGGTCACGAACACCTCACCGTGCTGATACGGGCTCATGGTGCCTGGATCGACGTTGAGATAGGGATCGAGCTTTCGGAGCCGAACCGAATAGCCTCGGGCTTGTAGAAGCGCTCCAAGGGCCGCAGAAGCCAGCCCTTTGCCAAGCGAAGACACCACGCCGCCGGTGATGAAGATGTACCGCGTCATGGGCTTTCTTCGTACAGCAGTCCTCGGCGATTCGAAGCTTTTATTTCACGTTCTCCCGCGTCTATGGGGCGCAGGGTGCTGGAGGTTGCAACTGCGACATCATTTCGGATGCCACGAACAGGCCGGACTCGGGCGCCAACATGCTTAATCCAAACGCCGGGGCACAGATGCGAAATGGCGGGGTTTTGCGCTGGCAGGCAGGGTGCATGCCAGCGGATTGGTAAACGCCAGTGGCGAGGCGTGCTGGGGGCAAGTAGGGCGTATTCACGGTGCAGATGGCGATCAATTGCCTATCCGAATGATCCACAACGTCGTCATGCCGGCGCTGGCCGGCCCCCCCCGACAGGTCGAACGCGTTAGCTCGAACTGATCAGCAGACATGTCGCGCGTTGTCGTGGGTCCCGGCCTGCGCCGGGATGACGAGATGAGATGCTGTTAGCCCGACAGAACTACATAGGCCCTCTCAGCACATCGATGCAGACTGTGACTCACCCTTTCTTCACGTCCAGCAGCAGCGTGCCGATGCGTTCCATGGCTTTGCGGATGTTTTCGACGGAGTTGGCATAGGAGAAGCGGACGTAGCCTTCGCCGTGGATGCCGAAGCTGGTGCCTGCCACTGTGGCGACGCCGGCTTTTTCCAGCATGGCATTCTGCAGTTCCTTGGCCGATAAACCGGTGCCGGTGATGTTGGGGAACGCATAAAATGCACCGCCGGGATTGACGCACGTGACGCCCGGCAACTGGTTGAGCATCGACACGATAACTCTCCGCCGCTGGTCGAACGCCTTGACCATCGTATGCACGGCATCCTGCGGTCCTTCGAGGGCTGCGATGCCGGCGAACTGCGTCGGCGCATTGACGCAGCTGTGACAGTTGACGTTGAGCCGCACCACTTTCTCGACCAGATGCGTTGGCCACACTGAGAACCCGAGCCGCCAGCCGGTCATCGCGTAGGTCTTCGACCAGCCGTCGAGAATGATCAGCCGATCGCGGATTTCGGGATAGCGCAGGAAGCTGACATGCTCGGCGCCGTCGTAGAGCATCTGCGAATAAATTTCGTCGGCCAGGATTGCTACATTCGGATGCTTGGCGAGGCCCGCCACCAGCTTCTCGATCTCGGCTTTCGGCACCGCGCCGCCGGTCGGATTGCCCGGTGTGTTGATAATGATCAGCGATGTGCGCGGGGTGATCTGGGCCAGCACCTCGTCGGCTGAAAATGAAAAGCCATTGGCTTCTTTCAAGGCGATCGGCACGGCGGTGGCACCGGTGTACTGGATCATCGAGCGATAGATGGGAAAGCCCGGATCGGGATACATGATCTCCGCACCCGGCTGGCCGAACATCAGGATGGCGAAAAACATCGTCGGCTTGCCGCCGGGCATGATCACGACGTTGCCGGGATCAACCTCGACGCCGTGGCGCTTGTGCAAATCCTTAGCCACCGCGACCCGCAGCGGCTCGATGCCGTTCGATGGCGTGTAACCGTGATGGCCGTCGCGCAGCGCTTTGATCGCGGCCTCGACGATATGGCCGGGCGTTTTGAAATCCGGCTGGCCGATGCCGAGGTTGATGACATCCTTGCCCTGCGCCGAAAGTGCCGCCGCACGCGCCAGCACCTCGAACGCGGTTTCGGTGCCGAGGCGGTTCAGGTTGTCAGCAAGATGCAGCATGGCGCGGTTCGTCCCCTGGAGAGCTTTTGGCGACGTTATGCCGGATCGCCGCAACGCTTGGAAGAGCCTCTGTCGCGCCCCAAACTTCAAAGAAGCTTCGACGCCACAGCAGCATCGACGACACCACACGCGGGCCTGGCCGACAAATCGCTGGCATGCGATCGCAAAAGCGGGTCATCGTCCGAGATGCTGGAGCTTGGCGTAAATAAAACGCCAGGGGTGTCGGCTGACATGAAACCTCATTGGGACGACAAGCGATGTTGCGCTACCTGATACTTGCGATAGCGGCGATGACGACCATCGGATCGGCAGTCGCGCAAACCGCACCGACGGCAGAAGTTCTGCGCGATCTGGCACCCAGCGGACGCCTGCGCGCTGCCATCAACTTCGGCAATGGCGTTCTCGTGCAACGGGCAGTGGACGGTACAGCCGTCGGCGTCTCCCCTGACCTTGCGGTCGCCTTGGCCAAACACTTAGGCGTGCCCATCGACTTCGTCATCTTTCCGTCGGCTGGCGCGACATTCGCGGCCGCAACGACTGACGTCTGGGACATTGCATTCATCGCAATCGACCCGCAGCGAGCGACCGATGTGAGTTTCAGCCCACCATATGTGATCATTCACGGTGCCTACCTGGTGCGGGCAGATGCGCCGTTCCGCGAAATCGCTGATATCGACAAGCCAGGTGTCACCGTTGGCGTCGGCGAGGGCTCCATCTATGATCTCTACCTCAGTCGCGCCCTCAAGAACGCGAAGCTGGTGCGAAATCCGAAAGGCGGCGCGACGGGAGGTATCGAGCCCTTCATCGAACAGAAACTTGCCGCCGCAGCCGGCGTCCGTGACCCGCTCGATGCCTATGCCAAAGCTCATCCAGACGTGCGCGTGCTGCCGGGATCATTCCAGGAAATTCGACAAGCGATCGCTACGCCCAAGGGGCGGGGTGTCGCTGGCGCTGCCTATCTGCGAGCATTCGTGGAGACGATGAAGGCAACCGGGTTCGTCGCTGACGCACTCGCGCGTTCGAAGCAAACGGCATCCGTGGCACCGGCGGAATAGCTGGAGAGTGTGCCGGTCGTTGCACTGCAGGTCGTGGTTTTACGATCGGCTGCTGCTCACCCGCGGCTGCCCCGCGGCACTATAGTGTGAACTCGCGATGACGAGTGTCCAGACCAACCCGTCGCGGGTGTAGTTTGTTTCCGCCGTGCCGTCGACGGCGTGCGCGACCATACGACCGGTCACGAACTGCCCAAATCCCTTGCGTGTCGGCGTGTTTTCGACCGCAGGGCCACCCGTCTCGATCCAACGCAGGACCAGCGGCGCGTCTGCCTGCGCATCATCGATCCGGGAGGTGATGGAGATCGATCCGGTCGCATTCGACAAGGCACCATACTTCGTCGCGTTCGTGGCCAACTCGTGAAAAGCCATCCCTATCGATTGCGTCACCGTCGCGCTGAACGTCACCCCATCAGGCAACAGATCGCACGATACCCGGGACGCATCTGCGAACGGCGCCAACTGTTCGGCGGCGAGGCGGGAGAGCGGAACCGCTTCCCAATTCTCGGCCGTCAACAAGGTGTGGGTGGCGGCCAGCGAATGCAGTCGCTCGGCGAAACGCGCGTTGAAATCGGCCGGTGTCGCGGCAAGCTGAGCTGACTGCCGGGCGATACCTTCGACTACCGCAAGGAGGTTCTTCGATCGATGTGCCATTTCATGCAGCAATTCGCGCACACGCTTTTCGGCGCGCGCGCGCGCCGTTGCAACGTCTTCGGCATGGCGGAAAGCCTGCCTGACGGCTGCCAACTCGGAGATGTATTCGGACGTCTGCGGCAGGTCCCGCTCGTTGACCAGAGCCGTCGCCGCATCACCGAACGACGATATCGTTCGCGATATCTGGTTTGTGATCAACGATGCCAGATACAGGCTCAACATCACGACGCCAGCGATGCCGGCGATCATCCACCAGAGCGCTGAGCGATAGGCGGCGTACAACACGGTGGTGGGAACCGATACGACCGTCGTCCATCCGGTCACCTTCGAGCGTCGAAACGAATTGCCGGTTTGCACACCTTCGAGGGTCGTGTTGAAGAATTCGCCTTGATCATCCACGCCTCGGGCGACGGCGCCCAATTCCGGGCGTGCCATCTGCCCTACCGTCGCTTCGGGGCTGAGGTTGCGAGCGACGAAACGGCCTTGCCGGTCGACGACGGCAGCAGCCCATGACGGGTTTACGCCCGCTTCGGCAAACAAGGACAGCAAGCGTTCCGGAAGCAGCACCGCGCTTATCAAGTACGCGACGGCTCCATCGCGCTGCACCGGAACCACGACAGTAACCAGCGGCCGCTGCAAGAGCGTCCCAATGATAACATCGGATACCATGCTCTTGCCGGCCAGTGCATCGGCGAACATCGACATGTCGGCGCGCTTGGGCAGCGGTTCACCAGCCGGCACGGCTGTCGACATGACCTGCTGACCGCTCGATTCGAGCAGCGCGATAAGTGCTATGCGCGGTCCGACGAAGCTTTTCGCGTAAGTCCGGAAAGCTGGCCAATCCTTGGCATCCAAGGTCGGCGAGACCGCCAAAGCTTCGATCGTCGCACGAATGCTGCGAACTTCTGCATCGACGAGGAAGGACAAGTTACTGACGGTGTCGAGACGCCGCGCTTCGACAACGCGGCGCTCGCTGTCGGCATAGCGCCATACGAAGAAGCTGAGCAGCAGAACCAACGGTACGAACGCAACGACCAGCAATCGCAACAGCAGATTGCGAATTGAATTGCCGGGAGCCAAAGCCGTCATTCACTACACCCATGGTCCCCCGACACGCAGACCCACTCGCCGCCACACTAGCGGACGAGACAGCGATCGCACCACAATTTTTTGCGGCTGCCGGTCCGCCAACCGTCGGCCCGACCTTCGCCTCCGCCGGTGCCTGCGGAGCTTTTTTGCGCCCAATGCCTGGGATGGAGAACGCGCATGCCGCCACACGGCAAGAAGCATGAAATTTCTATCATTCTCGGGTCAATCGCTAACAAATAGACATTTAATTTTGTAAAATGTAAATATATGGAAATAATTGCTATATATTATATGTATCGTTCGACGCCTTGGATGCGAGCCCCGATGCTTCATTATTCCGAAGTTGCCCACTTCAGTGTCACCCGTCGCACGCAGCGTGCGCCGTACGGGGAGGTTCATGTCACCATGCCGGATGGCGGCGTTCTGGTCCCCAGGGTTGTACATGGCCGGACACTCGCCGACACGCTGATCGCGTTCGGCGTTCCACTGCGCAGCGAAACGGACGGCGTCGGCAGTGTCACACATATTCGCGTAGCCGCGCACTGGATGGCCCGCCTGCCTGTGCCGAATGTGGCCGAACAGCAGGCCCTGCGCCGCATCGCAGGTGCGGGTCCGACGTCTCGCCTGGCCAGCCAGATCGTCATGACGCCGGCGCTCGACGGGCTGGAAATCGAAATCGATGCTCACAGCGTCGCGCCGCAGGCTTGGGCGGCTGGTTGAACCGACTTTCGCCGTGACTTGATAAATCTATCAAATCCATCGCAAAAAACCCACCGTCCTTGCGGACGATGGGCTGTGGCTTGAGACCCGTAAGCCGTTTTGGCTATTAAAGCAGCTTGCCCATGGCCACGGCGGTGTCGCTCATGCGGTTGGAGAAGCCCCACTCGTTGTCGTACCACGACAGGATCGACACGAACGTGCCGTCCATCACCTTGGTCTGATCCATGTGGAAGATCGACGAGTGCGGATCGTGGTTGAAGTCGATCGAAACGTTGTGGCTGTTGGTGTAACCGAGGATGCCCTTGAGCGGCCCCGCATCCGCTGCGGCTTTGATCGCAGCGTTGATTTCCTTGACCGATGTCGGCTTCTTGGAAATGAACTTGAGGTCGACCACCGAGACATTCGGCGTCGGGACGCGCATTGCGAAGCCGTCGAGCCTGCCGTTGAGCTCCGGCAGTACCAGACCGACCGCCTTAGCCGCCCCCGTCGACGTTGGGATCATCGACAGAGCGGCGGCGCGGCCGCGATACATATCTTTGTGCATCGTATCGAGCGTCGGCTGATCGCCCGTGTAGGAATGGATCGTCGTCATCATGCCCTTCTCGATGCCGAACACGTCGTTCAACACCTTGGCGACTGGCGACAGGCAATTCGTCGTGCACGACGCGTTCGAGACGACGATGTGATCCTTGGTCAACTTCTGATGGTTGACACCGAACACCACGGTTAGGTCAGCACCATCGCCCGGAGCCGATATCAACACGCGCTTGGCACCGGCTGCGATATGCGCCATGGCCTTGTCCTTGGCGGTGAAGATGCCGGTACATTCAAGGGCGATATCAACGCCCATGGCCTTGTGGGGCAACTTCGAC
>JANYHG010000196.1 GCA_025359165.1 Hyphomicrobiaceae bacterium | reverse complement strand
TGGCGCAGTCGCGAAGGGCCTGCTGAAGAAGGGCGGCGGGCACGCCATGGCGGCAGGTCTGACGGTCGCCCGTGACGGCGTCGAAGCCCTGCGCGCGCATCTGTTCGACGCGCTGAAGTCATCGTCGAGCCGCGCTCGCGCTTCGGCAAGCCTCGACATCGATGGTGCTTTGACGCCCGGCGCTGTCACGCCCGAGTTCATGTCGTTGATCGAGCGTGCCGGCCCCTACGGCCAAGGTAACCCGCAACCGCGCTTCGTATTCCCGTCGCATCGGGTCAAGTTCGCCAAGGTCGTCGGAGAAGCCCACGTGCGCTGCTCTTTGGAAGCCGGTGACGGTAGCCGCATCGACGGCATTGCATTTCGTGCGGCAGGGCAACCGCTGGGCGATTTGTTGCTGGCGGCCAATGGCGGCATGACCATCCATGTCGCTGGAACGCTCAAGCGCGACACCTGGGGCGGGCGTGAAAAAATCGACATGATGATCGATGATGCCGCCGATCCACGCCGCCAGACGCGATAGCATTTTGGCTGTCGGCACAGTCGACGCCGCACCGTCGTAATGGTAAAGGCAACTCAACAACAAGGATCGTGCCGCGGGGGCATGTTCGTGCGGAAGACGCGAGCGTGGTGGTTCGACGATCATCAAGGGGGACCTGGAGATGGCGCGCAGGAGTGGGCTATCGCGGCGGCGGGCGACAATAGCTGTGATGCTGAGCATGGGTGCGCTGCTCATTGGCGGCACTGGCTCTGCGCAACAACTGGTAGCGCCAGCACCCGAAATCACCCTCGCCGCACGCGCAGAAAAAGCGCGTTCGCTGGCCCATATCTATTCTGAAAAATTGCGCACAGGCGTTATCCAGGCGCTCAAGGAGGGTGGCCCAGTCGGTGCGATCGGTGCTTGCAACACGCTCGCGCCGGAACTCAACACGACGACAACAGACGAGTCGGCTTTCGAAGTCGCACGCACCGGTCTTCGCGTGCGCAATCCCGACAATGCCCCAGATGCCTGGGAGCTGGCCGGACTCGAAAATTTCCAGAAGGCGCTGACGGCGGGCGGCGACGCCAAAACCATGGAAACCTACGACGTCGTAACCACCAAAGAAGGTCAGAAGCTGTTTCGCTACCTCCGCCCCATCATGATGCGCGAACCCTGCATGGCGTGTCACGGCCCCAGCGTCGCGCAAGACGTCAAAGCCGAGATCGCCAAATATTACACCGACGACAAGGCGATCGGCTTCAATCTCGGCGAACTGCGTGGTGCGTTCAGTCTGGTGCAACAGTTGGATTGAGAACGCACGCGAAGCGATCCGTTGCGCAAAGTTACCGAAGGTGACCGAAACCAACCGGCGGGCCGCGTGCCGCACGCAAGAAAGGCAGAGCGCGGAATTGTACCGCCACGCTGCCTACATCACACCGAACTTTGCGAATGCTGCGACCGTCGACATGCCCTGTCTGATGGCGATGGCGACCTGGTTCTCTGTCGCCGACTTTTCGAGCGCTCGGCGTATCGCCTCGTTTTCGGCTTTGGCCGGAATGATCAATACGCCTTCGCGGTCGCCGAACACCAGATCGCCGGTTTCGACGCGTACGCCGCCGATTTCGAGCGCACAGCGATAGTCGACGACCTTGCCGCGCGGGCCTTGATCTTGCGCATAAAGGCCACGGCAGAATACGGGAAAGCCGAGCTGTTCGATTTCGCCGGCATCCCGCGCAAAACCGTCGATGACCGCGCCTGCCGCTTTCAGATAGTGCGCCCGCGTCGACATCAGGCCGCCCCATAACGCGTAACGCGGAATGGGCGTATGTGCGATGTAGATTTCCCCGGGACGGAGTTGATCGAGCGCCTCGAACAGCAGTCCGAACGGCTTTTGCGCCATGGGTCCGTGACCTGTTCCGGTTTCCTCGAAGACGTCGGCTTCCAGCACCGGCATGGCACGACCGGCGATTTTCGCGCCTGGCTGCAAGGGGGAGAGTCCGGGCGGCAGAAACTGTCGACGCAAACCCATCTGATCGAGAATATCGCCGACGACAGCGGTGAAGAGCTTGGATTTCAGCACGTCGAACATTTCGAGGTCGGTCGAGGTACTGGTGGTGGACGTCGTCATTGCCGGATGGCTCCAGTAAAAATCGCGAAGATCCCGATCAGGCCGTCTCTGGTCGCACGAACTTCGGCTCGGTTGTGAGTTTGACGGTGCGCTGCAGCAGGTCGAATAGCACCACGATACGCTCCTGCTCCTTGAGTTCGACGATTTCGGCGATGACGCCTTCAAAGGCATTGCCGACCAGCCTGACGCTGTCGCCGACGCTGTAGGGATTGGTCGGCCGGATGATGGAGCCGTCGATCTCACGGGCTTTGAGGGCAGCGATGAAGGCCGCGTCCAGGGTGGCGGGCCGGGTGCCGAACTGCACAATGCGGCGCACGCCGACTGTGGACGCGATCGGAGACCAGCGTTGTGTCGGACTGAGGGCGACGAAGATGTAGCCGGGAAACATCGGCCGCAGCACATCCTTGACTTGCCGCGCATGCGACACGCGCTGCAGCAACTGGGGATAGTAACCCTCGTATGCCTGCCGGGTCAGGTGTTCAATGACGGTACGCTCCCGATGGGGATGCGTATTGACGACGGCGAACTGTACGGCGGGTTCCATGGGCCCTGGAAATTCTGCCTTTAATTGCATTGGTTGCGCTACTTTCGGGCGGCGCCTCGCCGGACGCTGAACACGGGATATAGCGCATGAAACGGCTACGGGGAACTCAACCGTGTGGTTGCGTTCCCCGTAGGATCAAAACCGAAGATATTCAGCAGGCCGCCATCTCAGGGGCTGGCAGACTGCTTGTTCGAGTTTTTTGACGACAACAGGACGGCCAACCCGACAGCCCCAGCCAGACCTGCGCCAGCAGCAAGCGTACCGGCACCGATGCCACCGCTCGGAGCAGGCTCGGATGGCGCAGGCTCCGTCTGTGCAGGTTCGGATGGTACGGGTTCAGGTTCCGGATGACCGCTCATGTAAGATGGGGGTTGTGTCTTCTGGTCTAGAATTGCCGACGTCGAGATCTTGGAGGTGCAGGGCACGGTCGCAGGCACGGTCAAGACGCGCTCGGGTGGCAACGGCACCTTGCAGTTCGTGGTGTCGTCGGCCAGTGATGCCGTTGAGCCCGCTTTCAGCAGGATGCGTGCACCCGGCGGCAATTTTTTCGAGCCGACCACGGCGGCGAAGCCTTGGCCTTCGTCCACCAGCACGCTGCCTGTTTGGACGGCCAGAACTGTCGCTGCCGAAACCGGACCTGCGCCGACGTGCACCAGTAGAGAAGACAGCGCCACCAGCGTGGCCGCGACATTCGAATTCATTTGGCGCATCGTGGCGATCCAATCCCTGAGTAGCGGATCGGAATTCACTATCTGAGTCGTAGCGGCGCGCAAATCTCCGTTGGCGGCAAATGCACAAGAGAATTCGGTTTATGCACTAGATGATTTTGACCGACAGATCCGGCAAGCCTTCGAGCTTGCAGACGATCACGTCACCGACCACCACTGGGCCGACATTTTCTGGTGTTCCCGAGTAGATGATGTCGCCGGCCATCAATTCGAATGCCTCGGATAATTTGGCGATCTGCTCGGCCACGCTCCAGATCATGAACTGCAGGTCTGCCTTCTGCTTTTCGTTGCCGTTTACGGCCAGCGAAATGGCCCCCTTGGTGAAGTGTCCGGTCTTGGCGAGCGGATGAATGGGGCCGATAGGTGCGGACTTATCGAAACTTTTGCCGATCTCCCATGGCTTCTTCTGATCGCCCATCCCCCGTTGCAGGTCGCGCCGGGTCATGTCGAGGCCGAGCGCATAGCCATAGACGTGATCGAGCGCCTTCTCCATCGGGATGTCCCGGCCACCCGATTTCAGCGCCGCCACGAGTTCGACCTCGTAGTGATAATTCTTGGTCAGCGACGGATAGGGATTTTCGCCGACGGCACCAGGGGCGACGTATTGAATCGCGTCGGTGGGTTTCTGGAAGAAGAACGGTGGTTCGCGCGTCGGGTCAGAGCCCATTTCGCGTGCGTGGGCGGCATAGTTGCGGCCGATGCAGTAGATGCGGCGAACCGGGAAGGTTTCCGCCATACCGACGATCGGGATGGTGGTTTGGGCGACCTGGAAAATAGGCTTTGCGGCGGTCTGGGCGTGGGCCTCTGCAAATAGTGCTGGCGCGGCTGCCCCGGCAGCGGCAGATGCGGCGAGCAGGGATCGGCGGTTGATCATGGTCACGATTTTTCTTCCCCTTCGCATAGATGTCGCGGCAATTATCGCGAATTCGGTGATGAGGGATAGAGGTCGCTCGTAAGAATATTCGCGCAACGAGCGACAAATCACCGGGGGCACCTATGGTCTAGGTGACGGCTGGTCTGATGAATGCAATGATAAGGCCTTGAGCACGCCGACTTTGGCGGTTAAGCGTGGAGTTGTGCGAGTGGGGACCAACCCTGCCGCAATAGCAAGATGCCGAACCGGCGTCAGGGTAGGGAGCGAGCGATTGCATGAGCGACACCGCTCTGACTGGTGACATGCGCCCAGCGGGCGCGTCTTCAGATAGTAAGTCTCTGGATACCGTTCCAAAGTTGTTGTTGCGCAACGCTGCCGACCTCGGGCAGCGCGCTGCCATGCGCCACAAGGACTTGGGGATCTGGCAAAGCTGGAGCTGGCGACAGGTCTGTGACCAGGTGCGCGATCTTGCCTTGGGACTGCGCAAACTCGGGTTTCAGCGCGGCGAAGCGGTGGCCATCGTCGGTACCAACAGACCTCGCCTCTACTGGACCTTCGCCGCCGTGCAGAGCCTCGGCGGAATCCCGGTGCCGATGTATCAGGATGCGGTCGCCGAGGAGATGGTCTACGTGCTGGAGCATGCGGAAGTCCGCTATGCCGTGGTCGAGGATCAGGAGCAGGTCGACAAGATCCTGTCCGTGTCGGAGCGGCTGCCGTTGCTGCACCACATGATCTATGACGAAGATCGTGGTCTCAAGGACTACGATCACGCGCGCCTGCATAGTTTTGACAGCGTGCAGCAACTCGGGCGCGCGGAGATCGCCGACAATCCCGGTTCCGAAGCGTGGTGGTTGGGCGAGATCGGCAAGGGGCGAGGCGCCGACGTGTCGGTCATGCTCTACACGTCTGGCACGACCGGGCGGCCGAAGGGCGTCATGCTGACCCACGACAACGTCGTGCTGTCGGGCAAAAACGCCAATATTTTCGATCGGTTCACGGCCGACGACACGATGCTCGCGTACTTGCCGATGGCCTGGGTCGGCGATCACGTGTTCACCTATGGTCAGGCCTACGCTGGCGGTCTTTGCGTGGCGTGCCCGGAAAGTCCGCAAACGATTATCGAAGACCGTCGCGAGATCGGCCCGACCTATTTCTTCGCGCCGCCGCGTGTGTTCGAGACGATGCTGACCGAGATGTCGGTGCGCATGGAAGATGCCGGCAAAATGAAGCGTCGCATGTATACCTACTTCATGGACGTCGCGACGCGCGCCGGCGGTAAAATCCTCGACGGCCAAAAGGTCGGCACGGGCGATCGCGTGCTGTATTGGATCGGCGACAAACTGGTTTATGCGCCGCTGCGCAACCGGATGGGGTTTTCCAACTTGCGGCTCGCTTACACTGCGGGCGAGGCCATCGGGCCTGAACTGTTCCGGTTCTACCGGTCGCTTGGTCTGAACCTCAAGCAGCTTTACGGCCAGACCGAAGCCAGCGTTTTCATCACGCTGCAGCCCGACGGCGAAGTGTCCTCCGACACCGTGGGGAAGCCGGCCATCGATACCGAGATCAGAATTTCCGAAACCGGCGAGGTGTTGTTCAAGGGGCCGGGCGTTTTCCTTAAATACTTCAAGAACGACGAAGCGACGGCTGCGACCAAGACACCCGATGGCTGGGTCAAGACGGGTGACGCAGGCTTTATCGACAACGGCGGACACTTGCGCATCATCGATCGCGCCAAGGACGTCGGCAAGTTGAACAACGGTGCGCTGTTCTCTCCCAAGTATCTCGAGAACAGGATCAAGTTCTATCCCGAGGTCAAAGAGGCGGTGGCGTTCGGGGATCACCACGACTACGTCACCATGTTCCTCAACATCGATCTGACGAGCGTCGGGAACTGGGCCGAGCGTAACAACGTGTCGTATTCCAGTTACCAGGAATTGACGGGAAATCCCAAAGTCGTCGAATTGATCAAACGGCGCGTCGCGGAACTCAACAAGGCGCTCGCAG